>NZ_JAVKBY010000007.1:0-14906 GCF_040222985.1 Coleofasciculus sp. F4-SAH-05 | reverse complement strand
AACTACAGTTTCTCTGGCGATAAGCAAGAAGTGGGCTCTTGCGTATTCCCCACTATAAAACGCCGGAAGCGTCGTTCTGAAACGGAACCCCAAAGGAAGCCTACAACCGTACCCGTAGGGTCGGTGTAGGAGGACGTCACGTAGGGGTACGGCAATGCCGTGCCTCTATTTTTTTGGCTACCATACATAGGGTCTGCTGAATAAACTCTTTTTAAGCTGTCATGCATTTAAATTGCGTATTAGTAGCGAGCAAGATGCAAAGCCTGCGGCATGGCTTCGCTTAACGCACTACAAGGATTTCGTCATTGTTGACATTAAGGTTTGAATGCCGAACAGCTTAGCTTTATCGGCGAGAAGCCTCAAAACAATTAATTTTAATTGATAAAAGTTAACTACTCTCAAACAGCTTCCAACATTTTTTTTATTAAAACATAGCATAATAGTCCGCTTCGTAACAACATCTAACGTTTCTATCGTAGTAGAGACGTTGCATGCAATGTCTCTACAATCTGGACATAACTTGCCTTCAACATGTTACATTGAATTTGATTCAACAAGCAGAAAAAATGCTAAGCTAAAAGCGCCAAAGTTAGAAGAACTGATACCAGGTGGGCAATGAGTAGCCGACGGCAGGCTCGCAAAAGAGCATCCTTGGAGCCTAAAACCACTCCAGTCAATCCGTTGCGAACCCGGGGGTTCGGCAAAGGCATCCAGGCAAGAAATGCCCAGCTACCTCATGGCAATCCGTTACAGACACGTCCCTTTGGCGCTCAGAAGCCAGGGTTATCCCAAAATCAGGAAACCCAATCTCTTCAAGAACAACAAGAACAAAAGGAAGGGGCAGAGCAATTTGGTTATAATGCGGCGAATATCCCAGCTTATGCACCGGAAAGATCCCAGTTACCGATTCAGACGAAAGTAGGGCAGTTTGGCGGGTGGAATCCATCACCGATTCAGAGAGTCGATCCGGTAAAGAATCGGTTGAATTTGTGGCGGGATCAGCAACTCGGTCAAGGGAAGACAGAAGAACCTGAAGATGTTTCTCAGACATTTAAACCCAGTGAAGCGGATCAATCAATAGAACCTGGTGATACTGCCGAAGCCAAGGGGGTTCCCTCGATTTCCAACAAAAGCCTGCTACCAGATGCTGGGAGAGTTCCTCATCCTCAACCCTCTGCAGCGAAGGAAGCTGGTGCAGATTTAGCCGTTTCTGAGCAACCCTCAGACAAGTCACAACCAGAAGCGGTGGCTATGGAGACAAGAACCCTACCCTCAACAGAAGGTAATCCTGAGAGCGATCAGACGACACCAACCGAAGTCGCCACAGAAAGCCCAACCTCAGCACCCTCAACCAAAGCTGATACCCCAACTCCACAGCCTGGGGCAAATCCGCAAAAATCGGGACAAGAGGCTGCTCCGAAATCAGCCGTTCAACCTGATGCAGATTCAGTCCAATCTCCTGAGACGAAGACAAATATTGTTGCCGCTCCCGCAGCCGGAGGCGTTGGTGGAGCAGGCGCCGCCGGGGGAGCCAGTGCAGGTGGGGGTGACGTTGAAGCCGCAACGGTTGATGAAGAGGCTGAAGCCAATGCCATGGAGGAACGATTGGCTGAAGTGGCTCCAGAAACAGAGACCGAAAGTAACCAGCTCTCATCCGCTGAAAAAGACGTGGCTCTCGCCGCCCTAGCAGAAGAACCCGCTACAGGCAGTCTCCCGGCTGGAGGCGGTGGAGGCGGTGGTGCGATCGCGGAATCTGCACCTCCCCCAGCACCACCGAATGTTTCCCAAACTGATCCGGCGGCTGCCCTAGGTGCGGTGAGTGGCTTACCCCCAGCCCAATTAGTATCCGCGTTGGGGGGTGTTACAGCAGCCGTGTCTAATGACGTTGGCAAACAAAAATCTGAACTCGCTGCCAATCCGCCTACCGCTGATACCTTACCAGGAACTGGAAAATCGGCGGTAGTGAAAGCCAACTCAGGCGGCGACAAACCTAAACCCGTTGCCAAAAAAGCTGAGGGTCAAGAAAAACCCGTCCCCGAACCCAAACCCCTACCCCCAGAAAAAGCCCCGCCCCAGGTATCTGCACCAGCACCAGCTGTGCAGGGGAATGAGGAAGGCAAACTGTCAGATGCTGATATCAGCAACATGAAGGCATCAGTAACCCGATTGCCAGTTAGTGATCCAGGGGCGAATCAAATGTCCCCTGGACCTCCACCGAAACTGGCACTGGAGGGCAATGCTGATCCGCAAAAAGCTCAAGAACAGCGGGCTGAATTGGAAACGAGTTTAACACAAGCCCAAGCCAAAGGGCAGCAAGAACTGGCTAAACCCACGGGCGTAGAGAACATTGAACCAACGATACCGCAAAAGACCCTGAAAGCGCAGATTACTGGAGGCGCTGGTGGAGGAGCCGTAGGGGGTACTGCTGGGGCTGGGGCTGCCCTGGCAACTGGAGCCGGGGGAGATGGTATGGGAGATGCCGCGTCTATCTTCGCTCAACAAGAGAAAGGGGGCGAAATTCAAGCCGCTGCTGCTCAAGCGCAAAGTGATTTAGCCGCGAAGAAACAAGACCATGCCACTAAGGTGGCAGAGGAACAAGCCACTGCCCAGCAAGAGGTTGAACAACTCAAACAAGATAATATCGCCCAACAAGCCCAAGAGCGGACAAAGGCAAAGGGCGAAGTGGCTGAGTTACAAGGTCAATGGAGCAAAGAACAGGATGATTTAGTCAGCCAGTCGCGCCAAGAGGGCGACAAACTGGTGGGTGAAGGGCTGCAAGAGGTAGAGACGAAACAGGCAGAAGGGGATGCCGAAGCTGTCAAGGAAATCGAAAAGGGTGAAACAGAGGCAGAAGCCGAGCGTCAGAAGGGTGAAGCAAAGGCGGCTGAGGAGAAGCAGAAAGGGGAAGAAGAGTCAAGTGGGTTATTTGGTTGGTTAGCGAGTAAGGCAAAAGCCTTCTTTGACGGGATTAAGAAAGCGATTCAGAAAGCCTTTGAAGCGGCTCGTGCGGCGATGCGAAAAGCGATTGAAGCCGCTAAAAAGCTGGCAACGGCTGCGATTGAAAAGGCACGCCAAGGGATTGTGGCTGTCATCCGCCGGGTGGGAGATGCGTTGATTGCTTTAGGCGATACTCTTCTGGCAAAATGGCCCGGATTACGAGATAAATGGCGTAGCGCGATCGCGAAAAAAGTTCAGCAGACAGAAGATGCGGTTAACAAGCTAGCCGAAAACCTGAATCAGGGAATTCAGAAAGCTTTGGATGTTTTAGGTGGCGCCCTAGATGCCGCCCTAGGTTTGCTTGAGAAAGGGATGTTAGTTGTCGTCAGCGTCTACAAAGGCGTTGTCATGGGGGCGATTAAGTTGGGTGAAGGGATTGCCAAAGCCTTGGGCGCTTTTGCGGTGTTGGCGAAGGATATTGCCGCCAACCCTGGACAATGGATTAGTAATTTAGGGGCGGCAGTATCTGATGGTATCCGCAATCACCTCTGGAGTGCCTTCAAAGAACAGGTACAAACCTGGTTCAATCAAAAGTTAGAAGCCGTTCTCGGTTTAGGTGCAGCCGTTTGGAAGATCTTGACCCAAGGCGGTATCGCCATGGCAGAAGTGGGTAAGATGGCTTGGACGGCGGTTAAGCAGGCGTTACCGACGATTATTATTGGTGTTTTGCTGGAGCGCCTCGTCTCAATGATTGTGCCTGCGGCGGGTGCAGTATTGGCGATTATCCAGGGATTACAGGCTGCTTGGGGTACGGTTAGTCAGATTATACAAGCCTTTGGACGCTTCATCGAGTTCTTGAAGGCGATTAAGACAGGGGCAGCCGGTCCTCAGTTTGGGGCATTGTTGGCTTCAGCCGCGATCGTCTTGCTGGACTTTATTACTAATTTCATCATCGCCAAGATTGCCAAGGCAGCCCGGAAGGTAGCGGGTAAGCTGAAGGGCTTGGCGAAGAGTTTGATGAAGCGGTTTAAGGGTAAAGGGAAGAAAGGGAAGAAAGGGAAGAAGAGTAAGGATAACAAAAATAGGAAGAAAAAAGATGAGGATGATGAAGAAACACTTGCTCAGAAGAAAAAACGCCTTGATAAGGCAGTTACCTCAATGCGTCCTAAGTTACAAAAGCTATTAAAGAAAGGTGTCAGCAAGGGGAAACTGAATCGCACCCTAAAATCTCTAAAAAGACGTTATAAACTCACATCCCTTAGCTTACGTTCTGGTGGTGAAATTTACGCTCGAATTAATCCAGGAGAGCCTGTTATTGGCACCCGCAAACTCACTTATGAGAAGCTAAGTCGTTGGTTAGAAGGCATTTTGGCACAAGCTGAACAGGAATATTTGACAAAACATATCAGTGGGAACGCAGCGGCTCAGCAACGTATCCAAGATGCTGAAGACAAAATCCTAGCTGGAGAAAGAGCAGGATCATTAGATCGAGATGAACAGCGCGTCCTGTTAAGGAGAATACAAGAGAAGAAGAAAGCAGACAGAGATAATAGCTCACAGTCTGATAACAGTCCACACACCTTGAAAATGGAACAAAATGTAGATGTAGACATTAGTGATCCGAATAATCTGGGAACATATTTTGTCGAAAGTCCGCAACGAAAATATTATAAGCAAGAACTTTTAGCAAAGAGCGCATCACAGTATAGAGAACTCGCCAAAGATCCGTCTATAAAAGCACTGCTCGATGCTAATCAAGTCAGCAAAAATAGACTATTGAAGTATTATTTTGACAAGCATGTAATCATTTCTAATCCTAAATTTGTACAACTTGGAGCAGCTTATCCACAGCTTTTAGGTTCTCTAAAGCGTCTGTCTCAAGAATATGGTCTTTCACATGCTCAGATTGCTACCTTACTCAGGAAGCCCAATTCTAAGCAAATTTTAACTGAGCTAGGAAGCATCAGAAGCCAATTACCACTTGATCGCAAAGAACACTTTAGCTTCCTAGCAGAAAATATTTCGACAACTGCTTACCTTACACAAGTTTTGGAACCAGAGCGTAGACCAGGCAGTGGAATTGCTAGTGCTTTGGGCTTTTCTTACGTTGCTAGCGGACAAGGAGAACTTGACGATATTTTGGGCAGAGGAGGCAAGTTGGCTCCTATGACACCAAAAGGAGCAAGTAGTAATAACAAAGACTCTGAGCAAGCTAAAAAGGCAAACAAAGAGTGGCACAAACGTGTTGGAAGGATATTTAAACATCTTCAGGAAAATGCTAAACAACCTGATGTCATTGTACTACAAAGTGGTTATGATTTACATGAGTTGCAGAGTGCTTTCTCAACATGGTTAAACGCAAAAGTAGAATCGAAGCCACCTGAAGTTCTACAGCAAGCTGAACAACTACTTATAATAGAATTGAAAAGAATGTTGGCAAATTATTTCGGCAAAAAACACTGATGAATATTCAATATTTTGTACTAAAAAACCTCCCTGAACAACCTGTCACTGAAGAATTAATAGAAAAAATTGAAAATTCACTAACTCAATTGCATGCTAAGTCAGGATTATTTTTCGATTACCTGTGCTCAGAACAGCTAGATGATTCAGTTAAGCAGTTTTTCTGGATAGAGATTAAATCTGAAGAAGCTATAATAAAGCTTGTTGATGATGCATCTATACCTGTTGTTTACTTGATAGCTAAAGCCAAGTATAAACAAGATATTGAATTAATCGCTTCTTGTCTTAATCAGTATATTTCAATATATTCTCTTGAACAGCTAAAACATAAAGCTATCAAAGAAATGGATATCAATCCAGCCAGTCTTTTATTATTGGCACTAGGAGTTAGTGTCGAATTTGATCCAGTCTCTAGTCAAATATTCTCTGATGCTCTCAAATCTAGAAATTCAGCTACTCGATATGCTGCGGCTGAGGCTGTAGGACTCTTACAATGGTCTGAGCTAATTACAGAGTTAAGGCACGTTGCCGCATCAGATACAAACGCAGACGTAAGAGAAATAGCTTCCATCTCTTTAGAAGCATGTGAGTCTTTCCCAAAAGTCGCAATTGATATTGATACAAAAGGTAGAAACTAAAAATATTTCCATCTTTTCAACGGGTAACCGTAAAACTTTATTATGCAAAATCCTCCCTCAGAAGAAGAACTCCAACAAACCCTTCGCAACTACCTCGAAAACTGGGCTAAGGAAAACCTGCCCGACTTTAGCGAACTCAGCGAAGATACCTCTGCTGAAACCCTGGAGGAAATTACCAAATCCCTTGAACAACTAGCAGATACTGAATTTGAAGCTATCACTCAAGACGCTACTGGCGAATTCATTGATGCTATTGAAGCGACTTTTCAAGAATGGGCAAAAACGGCTCGCGAGGAACTTCAGCCCGACGGTGCGGGGAACCAACTCATTTATAAAGCCATGCTCAACTTCTTTGAAGCTGATGATTGGCCCCTCGTTGAAGACGAGGATGAACCCATCCTATACATGAATTTCCAGGGTGAAAATGGTCAGTGGCTTTGCCTTGCTAAGGCGAGAGAAGCAGAAGACCAATGTGTATTTTACTCCTTATATCCTGAAGCTGTTCCCGAAGATCAACGCTCAACCCTTACCGAATTCCTCACCCGTGCCAACTATGGCATGATTCTCGGCAATTTTGAGCTCGATTTCGACGATGGTGAAATTCGCTATAAAACTAGCATAGATGTTGAGGGAGATAGGCTCACCCCTACCCTAGTGCAAAATCTCGTCTACACCAATGTCATGACAATGGATCAATACCTCCCCGGTATTCTGGCTATCCTAGAACAAAATCTAACAGCTAAAGATGCGCTTGATCTGGTTGAGAAACAACTCGAAACCAATGAACAACCATCGTCATAAGAACGATAATCAAGTGGTATGTTTGTAGTGAGGACTTTAGTCCTCTTCTCTGAGGAGCTTCTCTCGCCTACGACAAACAGGATTGTATCAAGTTATGTCGAATGCCACTGACTTAAAGCTGGTGGGCAATGCCCACCCTACGGTAGATCAAAGGTTTCGGCGATACAAAAATGCTTATTTCAGTGCCATTCAAGTTATGTCTCTTTCTTAAACAAATTCACCTGTCGCAAATCTAATGTCAACGGATATTCCGGACTCAATGATAAGGGTGGCATCGAAATTATTCCCGGTGTATGATCCTCGGAGATAAACCGTTCTAACATCCGTGACTCCGCTTCTCGGTAATTAACGGGAAATTTATCATAAATGATGCCATTGGGATGATTCACATAATAACGACAGCCACCAATTGACCGTTGAATCCAGGTATCTACAATGTCAAAGACTAATGGTGAATGAGAACTAATTGAAGGATGCAATAACGCCGCATATTCCTTGGCGCGGAAGCGTACCCCACCCACATAGTCTCCCGGTATTCCGGTAGACTTTAACTGCACCGGATACCCATTACAAGTAACCTGATAACGGGATGAAACATTATCTCGATTTGGCGAATGTCCCATCGCTCCCCGCAATCTTACCTGTATGCGTTCCATAGAAGAATCCACATAACGAGCGGTTCCACCCGTACCTGTTTCTTCTCCTAAAACGTGCCAGGGTTCGATCGCGTGCCGTAATTCTAACTCTACGCCCTCTCGGTTAATCTCGCCATAGCGCGGGAACCGGAACTCAAAAAACGGCTCAAACCACTCCAATTTAAACGGATATCCCGCCTCCTGCAACTCACGGATCACCTGCCGCAAATCCTCGCCGATGTAGTACGGTAACAGAAAGCGATCGTGCAACATCGTACCCCAGCGAATTAACTTCTGGGTATAGGGATGCTCCCAAAACCATGCCACCAGCGCCCGAATTAGCAGCATTTGCAGTAAACTCATTCTCCAATGAGGGGGCATAGCAAACGCCCGAAATTCTAATAATCCTAACTGATTGCGGTAATTTTCTACCGGATAAAGCTTATCAATACAGAAAGCGGTGCGGTGAGTATTCCCCGTTACATCAACTAAGAGATTGCGTAACAGTCGGTCTACTAATTCTGGCGCTACCTCCTTACCCGGTTGTAATGTTTGAAAGGCAATTTCTAACTCATACAAACTCTCATGTCGCGCCTCATCCACACGGGGCGATTGACTGGTGGGTCCGACAAATAGCCCTGCAAACAAATAGGATAAACTGGGATGATTTTGCCAATAACTAATCAAACTCCTGAGTAAATCCGGACGCCGCAATAAGGGACTCTCTAAGGGCGTTTTGCCGCCAATCGTAATATGAGCGCCGCCCCCCGTACTGACTCGTCGTCCATCTAAGGTATATTTTTCAGTTCCCAGACGACAAAGCCGTGCCTCTTCATACAGGATTGTGGTAATATCCACTAATTCTTGCCAATTTCCGGCTGGATGAATATTGACCTCAATTACACCTGGATCAGGGGTAATTTGAAACCCTTCAATTCCCCCATTACCGGGAGGGGTATACCCTTCAATTAATACTGGAGTTTTAACCTTTGCCGCCGTTTCTTCAATCGCGGTGATTAAATCTAAGAAACTTCGCGCCGAAGTCAAAGGAGGCAAAAAGATATGTAAAATTCCTTGCCTAGCTTCTACACTTAAACCAATCCGAATCGTATTATCAGGTGAGTCAATAAATTCCGGACTGGGTAGGGCTGGATTCGCCTCCAATGGGACGATTCCTTCTTGTACCAATTCCTCGGACCAATCGATGGAATTCAGGGGTAAACGGAACCCGGCGGGGGAGTCACCAACCAGAAGATTCAACGTCTCATCCGGGAATCGCCAATGACAGGTACTCCAATACAATTGCTCATCTTTTAATACAGGTAATATCGGTAAAACATACCCACCAATGTCTCCTTCATGTTCATAGGCGGGAATAATACAGTCAGGATTAACACCTAGATGCTTCGCTAATGCCTGAATAAATATCTCCCCCTGTTTTGCTTTATGCCCATAATCCTTCCCCTCTTCTGCATACCACTCTCGATTCCGCCAAATCGGAGTACCATCACTGCGCCAGTAGCATCCCAATGCCCATCGGGGTAAAATCTCACCCGGATACCATTTTCCTAACCCATAATGCAGTAATCCTCCTCCCTTAGAAAACCGGGCTTCTAAGCGTTTGAGTAACTGTCCAGCAATTTTGCGTTTTTCGTCACCGAGGGCGGCAATTTGCCATTGGGGAGATTCAAAATCGTCAATGGAGACATAAGTGGGTTCACCTCCCATGGTTAAGCCCACACCTGCACGGTGTAGCGTTTCGTCTACCGCTTTGCCTAAACTATCAATCTGTTGCCATTGGGCTTCCGTATAGGGTTGACTGGGGCTGGCGATGTTCTCATGACGCGACACCTTCACCGCAAATTCTAACTGAGACTGACAGGGTTCACTGGTTCCCCTCACCGGAGAAGCGGCTTCTGGGTTGGGAGTACAGACGAGAGGAATATGTCCTTCCGCCGCCAAGTACCCCGATGTGGGATCTAAACCAATCCAACCACCACCGGGAAGATAGACTTCTGCCCAAGCGTGAAAATCGGCACAATCGGCTTCGATGCCTGGGGGTCCATCGACAGGGGGATTGTCTTCTTTGAGTTGAATCAGATAGCCGGAAACAAATCGGGCGGCTAAACCATAATGCCGTAAGATTTGCACCAGTAACCAGGCGGTATCGCGACAGGAACCAACTTTTTGGGTCAGGGTTTCTGCACAGGATTGAATCCCGGTTTCTAAGCGTATGGTATGAGTAATATCTTGGGCAAGCTGTTGATTAATTGCCCCTAAAAATCCGGTAATATAGATGTCATTTTTTCGATTTTCTTCTACCCAATCAGATAAGAGTTTTCCTGATTCGCTGATGTCTAGGAAGGGACTCAGTTCTTTTTGGAGTTGGGGATCATAGTTAAAGGGATAGCGTTCAGCATACTGTTCAACTAAGAAATTGAAGGGATTAATCGGTTGCAGTTGGGCAATAATATCGACTTCAATCGCGAGAGTATCGGTAGGCTTGGGGAAATTCAACCGGGCGAGGCAGTTCCCGTAGGGGTCATTTTGCCAGGTTAAATTATGCTCTTGAGGCTGGATGGTTAGAGAATAACTTTGAATGGGTGTGCGACAGTGAGGGGATGGATGTAATCCTAGGGTGTGAGGACCAAGAATAATGGGGCGCTCAAAGTGATAAGCAAGTTGATGATTTAGGCTAACTTTAATGGGCATTGGTCATCCTTTTGTCATTCGTCATTTTTCATTCTTAGGGTGTGTAGGGGCGGGTTTAGAAATTGAATTTGGCTACCTACCACCAACTTACTTAATTGATAATTTAAGATAATGCCTAGTCGGTAAGCTGATTAGCCAAATTAGCAAAATTAGATTGATACGTTAAGGCGTAGGTTGGATTAGGGTCTGGAAGTTTAAACCAGAGTGTGTTGGGTTTCACTGCGTTCAACCCAACCTACGAAATGGCAAAATATGACTTTAACCCAACCTACAAATTTAAAATCTGTGGTGTGACAGCTTCGGCTGTCCACGATCAGATTTAATTGAGCTGATGTCCGCAACTTGAACAAAAGCGAGCGCTAGGCGTCAGGGATGAGCCGCATTGAGGGCAAAAGCTTTTGCTGCTTTGAGCCGGAGATGAAGATGACTTCGGTGATCCCATCCGCATCTCCATATTGCCCATCCGCATTTCCATGGGGTTCATGTTCATTTGCATGTCTCCCATATTCATCGGCTTCATCGGTTCCATGGGTTTCATTGGTTCCATGGGCTTCATCGGTTCCATTGAAGGCATGGATGAAGCGGGGGTGCTATCGACTTGCTGCACTTGCATTTGTTGGGAACTAGACGGAGTTCCACTGATTACGCTCATGCTGCTTCCTTGCACTTGGATAAAATGATCTCCTTGCGCTGTAGAAATCTTTAACACCACACCGTTAGGCGTGCGGAATATCTCCGGCGGTGATGTCCAGTTTCCTGTTTGAAACCCGTTACTGGCTTGTTGCTGCTGTCCTGGACTCCCACTGAGGGTGGTGACAACTGTCTGTGTTCCTTGATTATCGAGGTAAACTCTGTGGCCCGTGCCTATCTCGCATACGTAAGCCATAATAACCTCTCCCAAAAAATTCTCCTTATATCATTATTCAGGGAAAGGGCACCATTGATGAAATATCTTAACAATTGTGTTAGATCACATCCCATCAGTCAGTCAGCAGGGGTAAGGCTCGTCTTATGTCTTATGTCATTCGTCCTTTGTTGACTCCCTCAACTCCCCCAGGGGCCCTCCTCAGTGCGAATCTCCAAGCGGAACCTCACTTGCGTTTCTGGGAAACTACCCCATGTAATGCCACAGTCGAGGTGGTGCCTTCGGCGAAAATTGGCTTCTGGGTTCCCAGCATTTCCAGAATCATCTGGAAGTTCTTGGTATCTAAATCAGCGGTGCGTTCTTGTTCACCATCAGCATAAGTAAACCAAAAGTGACCTTTGTTTTCCAGAGATTTCCACAATGCCTGATAGCTGGTAATTCGTTTCATCCCACCTGCTTCATATCATGTCCGGTTGAATACTTACACGTTGGTACTGCCCAAGGCAGATGGCAGATGGCTCCAGGATTCCAAGATAAATGAGGGAATGAGGAAATGAGGGCGATAAGGGAGATAGGGAATCTCTCTTTAATGCTTGCACTTAATCGGGGCGGGTTTAGTGGCATCTGGGAGAGGTTAAAAATGATGGTTGTAAAACCCACCCCTACACAACACTCTCCTTTTTTTTACCTCCCCCATCTTGCCTATCTCTGTTCCAATTATGCCCATGCTCCAGTCTGGATATCATTGTCGGGCCAATGTACGGCAACAGCAGATGTGGAGTGATCGCCGAAAATCGGCTTATCTGTATCTAAGATATCGAGCATGATTCGGAAATTGTCTACATCTAAATCTTCCGTGCGTTCTCTATCGCCATCAAAATAGGTAAACCAAAAGTGACCTTTATTATCCAGGGGTCTCCACAGTGCCTGATAACTGGTAATCCGTCTCATTTGCATTTCATGTTTTTTCATATCTGGCTGACTTTGAGTGCTTTTACTTTCCATCGTTGACAGATGCCCCTGTTGCGTTTTAGTTCTAATTATGTACTTATGTTTCGATTTTACGCTAAAGCTGAGGAGGCGATTGAAATCGCGGCTAAACGAACAAAGTCCGCCTGCGCGGACTAAATTATAGCGGGGGTAGCTAACCCGGATTTGGTATCACTATGCCAAGGGCGCATCGCTATGCGCCCCTACCTGTCCGATTAATGTTGGTCAATCACGCCCCATACTTGCGTAATCGTCCCGCATGTGCCAACGCTAACCCGATCAACTGCACCCCAGGACGCAATCCTAACATCCCCCGCCCACAAGCATATTCATCAAATGGGGAAGGCATCGGTTTCCTTAAACGTTAGCAGTGGATGTTGTCGCGGATGTAGCGGATGTTCACCGGGAGTGTCCAACCTTAGTTTATTTTATCTGCGATCGCGTACCGTTTCCATCTCCTTTCTGATTCAATGTTTAAAGTCCATGGATATGGAAATTTTCCAAGATGACTTGAAACCCTTCCCATTCCGGTGACGCACACATTACACCCACCAGAACGGTTTCTGCTGCTGTTAAATACGCCAATCTGATCATCCTATAGTGTTATAGGGATACTCAAAAGCAATGCCTTCGTAATCAAAGACAAAATCAACGTATGATGTTGCTGATTCTAGTTCATCTAAGCTAACTACTTCTTTGCCAACACCTGTTAATATACTTGTGATTGAACTTAGCTCATCATCCGTTACCTCAAAAAATAAATATCCTCCCCCATAATTTTCCAATTCAAATCCAAACTCGGCATAATCATAAAAAAGGATGTAAGACATAAGAAAATTACAACATTGTCCCTTGCAAACCAATCAGTAATCCACTCACCATCATGGCAGGTGTGCTAATCGGCATGGAGTTGAGACTTGGTGTGACTGTTGGTTTATGGAAATAGTCATAAACGGTGCGGGAAAGATTGCGAATTAACTCCGAGGCGCTAGCATCATTGTGGGGACGTTTCACCAAGGTGACGATGAGATACCGTTTGCCTGTAGGCATATCCACAATACCCACATCTCCCAACACTGAACCAATATCCCCCGTTTTATGGGCAACTGTCGCCCCTGAACCCAATCCTTGAGGAATTAGGGAATTATTTACGGTACGCTGCATGATATCCAATAAACGATCGCGCGATCGCAGGCTCAATAATCCCCCTTGATTCACCTTATACAATAAGTTTGCCATGTCTCTGGCATTTGTGGTATTCGTTCCGTCTAAATCCGGTAAGGGGTTATTGATTGCCGTTGCAGTTAATCCCCAGGAGATGAACCGTTGATTCAGGGCTTGGATACCGCCGAGGCGATGAATAATCATATTGGTGGCGGTATTATCGCTAATCGTAATCATCTTGGTTGCCACTTCTAAGGCGCTATACTGCGTCCCAGGTTTTTGATATTGCATGTCCCCTGAACCTTTGGCGATCATTTCCGGTTCCATGGTTAGGGGTTCATCTAAGCGAATTTTACCCGCATCCACCTCTTGAAAAAATGCCACCAGAATCGGGACTTTAATCGTGCTAGCGGCGGGAAAGATAGAGTGACTTTCCCAGTCTAAATAGGCACCGGTATCCAAATCCACCACAAAAACACCCGGTTGCAATTTAGGATTTTTGGCGACTAAGGTTTGGACTTGGGCTTTCAGGGGGGAGATTTCTTGGCGCAATGGGAGTACTGGGGTAATGCTTTGATTCGTCGGGCTTTCTTGAGGGTTTTCTTCCGCCGCCTCACTCGATCGCATCGACATTTTGCTAGTGGGATCTAATACTGATAATAGAGTACCTGCGATCGCGCCAATGCCCACGCCGAGAATCAATAGGCGGATAACGTGAATCCATATACCCGTAGAGCGTTTGGGGGAACGCCGACTACGCCGGTATTTCCTCGTCTGGGCGGGTTGAGAACGAGAGGATTGACGCTTGGGTTTAACCTCTGGTGGAGTCGAGACAGTTGAACGCCGCTTTTGCCGACGTGAATTCTTTTCCTGACGTGGGTTCAAGGGTTGGGATAAGGGGGTTGCAGCCGGAGGGCGACTCATGGGACGATTTGGAGGCGTTTCTCTGATGGGTATCCCGTTAATCGTCCGCAGTTTAGGTAGCTTCAGATTGGGGTAAATCGAGGGTTCACTGGGATTCTGGGTAGAACGGTTGAGGGGTAAGGGTTGGGGGCGATTGGGTTGGGCAGAATTCGGTGGAACCGCCCGCAGACGGCGTGTTGAGGGGGCATGATTCTGTTCTAAGGGCAAGGTTTGTCGAAGGCGACGTTGACGAGACACCCGACGAGAACGATAGATTCGTCGTGATTCGGACTCGTTGCGATTGGGTTTATACGGATTGCCCCTAGACACTGCCACTGAAAATACCTCCAACACAACTCACGTCTAAATCCTTACTCATGAAACCGTCATCAAGATAGTCCTGACGATGTGAACCTGGCTATTGTCACAATTTATCGACTGAAAGTCTATATTTTAAGACAGCCTCTAGGATTCTGAATTATTTTGTTCTGATCTCGGCATAAATTGTACCGCCCATTCTGTCTGACGGAGAATACCTCTAAGCATGGAGACTTCCTCTGGAGTCAGCATAGCGCGGTAATACAGGCGTCTGAACTTTTCCATGCGGGATGTCGCGGTGTGAGGATGTAAATAGCCAATCTTTAATAATACAGCTTCTAAGTGTTGGAAGTAAGCCTCTATTGCATCTAAGGAGGCGGTGGTATGTAGAGACGTGGCCAGGGAACGCGGGAGGGGGTTTTGTTAAGGTCCCATGCACGACGGGGGGGGTGGGGTAGCGAGTTTTAAAAAATAAAAAAA
>NZ_JAVKBY010000249.1:0-13707 GCF_040222985.1 Coleofasciculus sp. F4-SAH-05 | reverse complement strand
TAATTTAACGATTAATAGATTCAATGCCACTAATTTTAATAAGAAAGAAAAATCAAAAAAAGACAAGCTAAACCTGGGAATGACTAATCGGCAAGAAATTCAGCTTTTTTGCAGCTATAAATTAAGCAAAGAGTTGGGATTTAAAATATTTTTTAATAGAGAGAATTGAAACTCGCAAAAAAACGGTTTTGATCAGCAAAGATTTTGCTTTTATTGTGGTATATTTTTTGAAAATGAAAACCCCCTGCTACAGATAGAGGCTTTGCGTAAGTTCTATTGAATAAGTTTAATGTGATATTCACTGGACATGGTAATTCTCCTAATCGGGTATTGCCAACCAGGGTTAGTAGCCCTTACTACCAACCCCGCATCCACCAACTCGGCGTTATCCGGCAAAATCTTCCCTTCCTCGCCACTTGGACAAGTTAATAGGGCATTAATTAGCTTTAGATAGGCGTCGCGGCGTTGTTCATTCATGAGGCTTTAAAAGGCACAAGGCAGGATAATTCTCTTGTTTATGGTATTGCGAATTCAGGTTAATGCTTCTGTAGGGGCAACCCGCTTGCACCAATGAAAACGGCATCTATCTAATTTTATCGGGTTGCCCTTTACTTCTGGCAAGTTTCGTGGATACTACAGAAAGTTTCCTTAACCCACTCGTTCTAATAGCAGCGCCTGGGTGTCTCGCAACTCAAACGATCGCAGATCACTCACCTCCAATCCCGGAGACGCGATCGCAATCTGCCATTCGTCCAAATCCAGTTGCAGCCAGTCTCCCAGCGTCACCGTAATTGGATCACCACCCATGTGAGACACCATCGCCATCTGATACGGCGTTTCACTCGCCCCCTCCTCTGTGGGTTGACTCCGTAAGCCATAGAAAAGGGTGTAGTTATCCTCACTAATTCGATTAAACCGATCCAACCTCGATAAATTATGGCGCAACCAAGGATGATCATGACGGAAACGACGCAACGCTAAATTAAACGCCGCTAATTCTGGCACCAAATACTCCTCATAATTCCACACATTACAAGCTTGGTGCATATCTTCCATAAACGCCCTGGCAAATACCTTCAGCTTTCCGACATCCAACTCCGTCAACACCTGGGATTTTTCCGGTACATTCAGCTTCTGTAATTGCGCCGCTGATTTCCGCTGCGTTGCTTCCTGTTTAACTTCCTCTTTCTCCGACTCCGCCCCCAGATAACGCTGACATAAACGTGCCACTTCTTCTAAATCGTAATTCGTTTCTTCAATGGCGTCATAAAGTCCGCGCATAAACTGACGTAATTCATCAATTTTGCGAAATCCCATTTGCTTGAGTCGGGGAAAAATATGGTCTTGGTCATTATAAACATACTTTTCCACCTGCCAATCCAAAAATCCCGCTTCTTCCGCTGCTACTTTCACCCCATAGCGATCATCGGTATTGCGGAAAAAGCCCCAGGCTGCTTCCATGGTGCAGTTAATAAAGTCCATTGGTAAACCGGGACTAAACCCATACACCCATAACGTTACGGCTGGATTATTATACGCCGTATTCAACACTTCCGGTAAACTTTTACCCAAATTCCAATTAATTGGTAATCCGGGTTCGACTTGCGTTCCTCGACGTAACGTGTCATGGTTTCCACACCCGGTAATCCAGTTTTCACCAACCTGCATCACCTCACAAACCCGACGCCATTTCTTATCCCAAAACTTCTGCAAACCGGGGGTATTGTGGGCAAAAATTAAGGGACTCCACTGAAACGCATCGGGCATAAATTCAACAATATCTCGATAAGTGGAAATCTCTTCCCACCCTTCAGCGGGCCACGGGCGTCCATCCTCAAAAATAGCAAAGAGTCGCCGCTGGTGCGACCCAATGTCTTGCACCACTTCGCCCATGTCTCTGAGATAGGCATCATCATATTCCACCCGCCCCGATAGAGGATTAAAAAACTTAAAATCTTGGGCACCATCCACGCGAATCCCATCAACGCCAAAATTATTTTTCCGCCGCTGCATTTCTAACAAAATTGCCCGCACAACAGGGTTTTGATGGTTCACATCTTGACCGTACATATTCGGTCCTTTCAGGAATCGTCCATTCAGGACATCTAACGCCTGGTTATCCCCATGACCATAAACAATATCAAGGATGACTTGTATTGGACCTGTGGGGAACGTGTGGAGTGTACTAATAAACTCCACTAATTCATCCGGACGCAGGGTTTCCAGGACGGAGGGATTCGTTGCTGAAGACCCAAAGATAACGATATCATAGCCCCAGTTTTGGATATCCGGTTTTTTCAGGGTGATTTTAATATCCTCGGTTTCGTAATCCACCTGTTCGGTTTCCGGGTCGATTTCGTCTAGGTCATCTTCATTGAAGATAAAAAACCCTTGCCCCAAATCATGTTCCATCCGATATTCTACCGTGGGTTCAATGGGGAGAAGTTGCACCGCATCATAGCCGATGTAACATTGTTCGGCTGGGGTTAAAGCGTCATTGGCGTTGATTTTTTCCGCAATCCGTTGATAGATTCGGGTTAATCCTGCCAGCGTCCCTTCTTTAGCGGCGGTGGTGATATGAATCTGTAAAATATTACGCGGTGGATGAACGCTAATTATCCCTGATTCATCGGCGTCCCCTTGACCTAGATACTCCAAGTCGCTGCGTTTTTCTTGTAACTGATTTAGGTCATAGAGTTCGGCGGGGGCGTAGACGCCATAAGGTAAGGAATAGGCTAAAACATCGCCAATGGTTTGGATTTCATTCTGGAAATCTAAGTATTTTAGCCAATAGAAGGAACCCATTTGGTCTTTGGTTCCGGGACGCATTCCGGAAACGACGCCCCAGAAATATTCGCCTTGTTTTTCCAGTTGGAGGTGTTCCCGATGAACTTTGACCTTTTGGTTGGGTAAGGTGGGGTCAATTTTGTTAAGCGGGGTGAGAACTTCCAGATAAATGTTCTTGGGTTGGAACATATCTGCGGCGAGTTCGGGTGCCCAGAAGCCTATTTCTGTGAGTCCATCGGCACGGTAATGGGCACCGAGGCGGGTGGCTAATGTTTTGGCTTTGTTGAAGATTGTGTCGTCGGATTGTTGAACGCTATCTGCCCAATCGAGGATTTTTTGGGTTTCGTCGGTGATTAAGGTTATGGGTGTTCTTTTGGTTGCGGTTTTTGTCATGTTTCTCTGGTAGTTAATCAACAAAAGATTCGTTTTTGTCCCGTAAGCGGTGGCAGATTTTTTCAACGCAGAGGGACGCAGAGGTTCGCGCAGAGGGGCGCAGAGGGTTTTGGGGTAAGGATGCATGGCTGTGCGCCCACTGTCTGCTAATTATGTTCGCGAACTTCTCCTATTTTTACGGGCAATGGGATGCTGTCACAATGAACGATGAACTATGAACTATTGTGACTTCAATTTCAGCATCAAAACGCCCAAGGGAGGTAGGCATAAATCAAGGTAATGAGACCAGCGAGGATGAGACCATTCCCCTGTCCAGCGACCGCCCATATTCCCTAGATTGCTACCGCCGTAATCTTCAGCATCGCTGTTCAAGATTTCAGCATAGAAACCGGGTTCGGGAACACCTACCCAATAGTTGGCATGGGGTTGAGGGGTAAAGTTACAGACAGTGACGATAAAGTCATCCGAGTCTTTTGCTTTGCGAATAAAGGAGACGACACTATTGTCAGCATCGTTACAGTCAATCCACTCAAACCCTTCATGAGAAAAGTCTTGGCTATAGAGGGCGGGTTCATTTTGGTAAAGGTGATTCAAATCCGCCATAAACCGCTTCAGTTGTTGGTGGGGTGTATGTTGCAACGCGCCCCAATCTAAGTCTGCCCAAGCATTCCACTCATTCCGTTGCCCAAATTCCATGCCCATAAATAGGGTTTTCTTGCCGGGATGGGTGTACATGTAGGCGTATAAGCAGCGGAGATTGGCAAATTTCTGCCAGTCATCTCCTGGCATTTTATTCAGCAGGTTGCCTTTCCCGTGGACAACTTCATCATGGGATAGCGCCAGCATGAAGTTTTCGCTGAAGGCGTACATGATGCTGAAGGTGACGCTATTTTGGTGGTAGGGACGATATAGGGGATCTTTAGCAAAATAGTCCAGCATATCGTGCATCCAGCCCATGTTCCACTTGAAGCTGAAGCCTAAGCCGCCTAAATAGGTGGGACGAGAGACGAGGGGCCAAGCGGTGGATTCTTCGGCAATGGAGAGGATGCCGGGATAGTAGCCGAATATCTGATAATTCAGATACCGCAAAAAGTCGGCGGCTTCTAGGTTTTCGTTGCCCCCGTACTGATTGGGAATCCATTCCCCATCTTTGCGATCGTAGTCCAGATACAGCATAGATGCCACCGCATCCACGCGAATCCCGTCAATATGATATCGGTCAAACCAAAATAGGGCGTTGGCTATCAGAAAGTTGCGAACTTCATTCCGGGCATAGTTGAAAACTAAGGTTCCCCATTCCTTATGTTCCCCTTTGCGAGGATCAGCGTGTTCGTACAGGTGAGTACCATCAAAGAAGGCTAACCCATGCCTGTCTTTGGGAAAATGACCGGGAACCCAATCCACAATCACGCCAATATCATTTTGGTGACATTGGTCGATGAAATACATTAAATCTTGGGGAGTCCCATACCGGGAGGTGCAGGTGTAGTATCCTGCCACCTGATACCCCCAAGACCCATCATAAGGGTGTTCGGCAACGGGGAGGAGTTCGACGTGGGTGAATCCCAGTTCTTTGACATAAGGAATCAGTCGTTCGGCTAATTCCCGATAGGTAAGGAAGCGTCCCTCGGGTTTCTGGGAGACTTTCACCACAGGGCGAGTTTCCCCATCGGGTAATTCGGGTGGAGTCTCGGCACTCTCATGCAACCATGAACCCAAGTGAACCTCATACACAGAAATGGGTTGTTCTTGGGGGTCAGTATGGCGACGGCGTTCTAGCCAGTCTTCGTCGTGCCAAGTGTAGTCTAGGCTATTGACAATTGACGCGGTTTGGGGTCTAATTTCTTGCTCAAAGCCGTAGGGGTCGGACTTGTGATAGATATGTCCGACGTGGTTTTTTACTTCGTACTTATAGTGTTCTCCGACGCCAATTTCCGGGATAAACAGTTGCCAAATCCCGTTCCCAAGTTGGCGCATCTGATGTTCGCGTCCATCCCAGTTATTGAAATCACCGATAACGGAAACATTACGGGCGTTCGGTGCCCAGACTGCAAAGTGAACCCCTTGGACGCCATTAAATTCAGTGGGGTGAGCGCCTAATTTTTCGTAAATGCGATGATGATTTCCTTCGGCAAATAGGTGAGTATCAAAATCCGTCAAACGCGGCGAGCGAAAGGCGTAGGGATCATAGACTACCCGTTCATGTTCGCCTTCTTTGATCCGCAGTTGATAGTTGGCTAACTCGGGTATATCAATCTCACATTCAAATAAATGAGGATGACTGACAGCCTGCATTGGGTATTCTTCCCGTTCGGTGGGACGAATCACCCAAGCGGCATCGGCTTTCGGCAGGTAAGCCCGCACAACCCAGCTTGTTTTACCATCCCGTTCAATGGGATGAGACCCAAGGATTTCAAACGGATCATGGTGTCGATTGCTCACAATCCGGTCGATTTGGTCTGGGGAAATGGTTATTGTCATGGCGTTACCTAATTTAACTTCCCAGACTTAATAGTAATCAAGATTTCTCGAATGGAACAATTTGACGGTGGTGTAGGGGCGGGTTTCACTATTATCGTTTCGGTTTCACAAAAGATGCGACTAAACCCGCCCCGACTGAAGGGCGACCCGAGTCAATTGAGTGGACACAGTTGTTGATTAGTGCAAGCGGGTCGCCCCTACAGAAGTTTCGTCACAACCGGGCTACGGATCTAACTTAGGCAAACTGATGATATAGCGATCGGCTGACCACTTTGATGGATAATTTCTAAATATTCTTTCTGTTTGTCAGTGAGTTCACCATAAATTTGGCGATTGAGAACACAAGCCATGCCCATAATTGAAGTTAATGGAGTTCGCAGTTCTTGGGTTAGATGTGTGAGCAGTTGCAGCTAGTTGATCAGTTGTCAGGAAACCCAACCAACCTATAGAGCGAAGCGAAGGGTCAAAACTCAACACTCCCCCAATCCCCTTAAATGGCAAACTGGAAATAATGCAAGTCCAGAACTTTCTCACTCGTTATCGCCAAGGAGACCGTGATTTTGCCCAGGTTGACCTGAGTGGTGTTAACCTCAAGGGGGCAGATTTGCGGACGATTAACTTAAGTGGGGCTAACCTGACAAATGCCAACCTTAGTTGGACCTCCCTTGACTACGCTAATCTCAATGGTGCTTGTCTGCATCAGGCAGATTTACACAACGCGATCCTAAAACATAGTAATCTTAACCAAGCCATCTTGACCCGTGTAAATCTCAGCAAGGTGGATGGGCAATCCGCTAGTCTTTGCCAAGCTAATTTAAGTTGGGTAGAAGCCCCCTATTGTAACTTGAGTGGTGCAAATCTCCAGGCAGCCCAGTTGAATCATAGTAATCTTACAGGGGCTATCCTGGATAAAACTCAGCTTATTAGCACACAGTTAATGGCGGCTAATCTCTACCAAGCCAGTCTCATTGCTGCCAATCTTACCACAGCCAACCTGCGGGAAGTTCTATTAGAGAAAGCCAATTTACAAGACGCGATATTAGTCGGTGCGACATTAACCGAAGCTAACCTGCGTCAGGCTTGTTTGCGTTGTGCCAACCTTACTCAGGCGGAACTCTATCGAGCTATTTTAACCGATGCCGATCTCAGTGAAGTCACAGGCGATCGCGTAAATTTGAGTCGGGCAAATCTGATGGGGGCGTATTTACTCAGAGCGAGCTTCGTTGGCGCTAATTTGCGACGCACGGTTCTACAGAATGTCTATTGTTTACAGACGAATTTGACAGGGGCTAATCTGCAAGGGGCAGATTTACGACAGGCTGATTTAAGTGGGGCTTATTTAAACGAAACGATTTTAACTGAGGCAAATTTAACCGATGCCTATTTGATTGGCAGCTATTTAATTCGCCCCAAACTTGAGCAAGCCCAACTCACTGGATGCTGTATCCACAACTGGCATTTAGAAGAGGTAGATTTGACAAACGTGAATTGTCGCTACCTATTTACCCAGTTTAATTGGGAAACGAAAACGCCGAATAAACGCTATCCGCCTACAGGTGATTTGATACCGGGACAACTGAGTCAAGAGAAAATGACTGATTGGCTCTTAATCGAGGTTACTTTCTCGGAGATGCCAAATAGAGAGGTATTGGTATTTACCCTCGCCCAAGTGGAACAGGAATATCCTGATCTAAAACTGTCGCTGAAAGCCTTGAGTAAACAATTTGATCACTATATCCTGCACCTATCGGCAAAAACAGGAGTCAATCCCCAAGCGGTGAATCAACGTATCCTGGAACTTTATCCCCAGATGTACCAGCGTTTTGCCCATTACCGTCACAGAATTTGGCAATTGCTAGAGATAGACAAGTCGGGAGCCTCCCAGCTCAACTCGTCGTTAAATTCTGCTAACTCACCCAATCCAACTCAAGTTTTAGCCAATAATCGCCGCCGTATCTATCAGGAAGTTATTCATCAAATCCAACAAATTATTCTATTCCAGCCGCCTGATAAATGCGCCGAAGGTATACAGCGACTGTTGGATTTTTTACGTCAACAGAATATTCCCACCCAAGATATTGTGCCAAAAATCATTCGTCAAGCCATGCTCAGGCGGGCGAAACGCGATCCTTTATTTCAAACCCAGTTATTGGCATGGAAAAAAACGGCGGATCAAGCGACTCGTATGTCTTTAACCGGGCAAGCTATGCATGGCGCGATCGCTCTTATCCTGTCTCAAGTCCAGCCTCCTTAGATAACTGTCCCTGACTTAAGTACAAATTAGGGCGTGTTGCCAAAACCGGAAACCCTAAAAAATAAAGCTTTTGTATAAGGAAAAGCTTAACTAACACTTGACAAATAAGCGAATTTTCAGTAAAAGAATAACCATTCTTAGGTGATAGAGCTGGTAAAGTTTTTTAAACATTCAACAGTTCTGGATGGAGAATAGAGCAAATTCTGTTAAAGTTCTGTGATCAGTGGGTAATCCCCTCTCTGTATCGTGTGTCAGGAACCCCACCGCTATAAGCCGGGGGCTTGGAATTTAGCCCGTACCTGACCAGCCTAAGTGCCTAGCGCACTACGTTAACGGCAAGAGTTAAAGTTCCTACCTTGGGATGCGTTCGCGTAGCGTTCGCGTAGCGCGTAAGCCAGTCCCATGCTCTAGAACCAAGTGGTTAAACAGGTTTACAAGGGTTAAGCCAGTGCTGCTTGGAAAGTACCGACCGTTAACATTGGCGAGGCTAACGTCACCCCAGAAATGGGAGTTAGGGGCAACCATACCCCACCCCTATGCGTACAGGTTGAACGTAGAGACGCGCCATGGCGCGTCTCTACACTGCCCAAGCGAAAGGTGAATGCAATACATCGAACGCGGTAAGTACATCCAAGGCGGTAGGGGTTTCAACTTTACATCGCAGTCGTGTACTAAACTCTTAATCAGTGTAGCTGCCGTTTCTTAAGGAGATTAGTCCATTGCCTCGTCGCTACCTATTTACGTCCGAATCAGTTACAGAAGGTCATCCCGATAAAATCTGTGATCAGATTTCCGATACGATCTTAGATGCTCTACTCACCCAAGACAACCGCAGTCGTGTTGCAGCAGAAGTGGTAGTTAATACCGGATTGGTCTTGATTACGGGTGAAATTACCTCCAAAGCCAATGTAAACTACGTTGATATAGCCCGTAAAAAAATTGCTGAAATTGGCTATACCGACGCCGATAACGGCTTCTGTGCCAATAGCTGTTCCGTCTTAGTCGCCCTGGATGAACAATCTCCAGATATTTCTCAAGGTGTCACCACCGCCCAGGAAACGCGAGAAAAGTTGAGTGACGATGAACTCGATGCTATTGGTGCCGGAGATCAAGGGTTGATGTTTGGTTTTGCCTGCAACGAAACCCCAGAACTCATGCCCATGCCCCTGAGTCTGGCACATCGCTTGTCTCGGCAGTTAACCGCAGTCCGTAAGTCAGGACAGTTGCCTTACCTGCGTCCCGATGGCAAAACTCAAGTTACGGTAATCTACGAAGATGGCAAACCCATCGGCATTGATACCATCTTAATCTCGACCCAACACACCGCCACCATTGGTGAGATTACCGAGGAAGCGGCTGTGCGAGACAAAATTAAAGACGACCTTTGGTCAGCTGTGGTTGAACCCACCTTTGGAGATATTGAGATTAAGCCCGATAATAATACCCGTTTCTTAGTCAACCCCACCGGTAAATTTGTGATTGGTGGACCCCAAGGCGATTCAGGTCTCACCGGACGTAAAATTATTATTGATACCTACGGTGGCTATTCCCGTCACGGCGGCGGGGCATTTTCGGGCAAAGACCCCACCAAGGTAGACCGTTCGGCAGCCTATGCTTGTCGTTATGTTGCCAAAAATATTGTGGCAGCAGGTTTAGCCGAAAAGTGCGAAGTTCAGCTCAGTTATGCCATTGGTGTTGCTAGACCCGTCAGTATTATGGTGGAAACCTTTGGTACGGGTAAAGTTGAAGAAGACAAATTGCTAGAACTGGTAAAACAGCATTTTGAACTGCGTCCAGCAGGGATTATTCAAGCCTTTAATCTGCTGGAACTCCCTAAATTAAGAGGGGGTCGCTTCTATCAAGATGTCGCGGCTTATGGGCATTTTGGACGTCCTAATTTGGATTTGCCTTGGGAACATACGGATAAAGCGGAACTACTTAAAGAAGCCCTCAAACCATCGTTAGCCAGCGTGTAAGCCGATTAATTTAATAGTTAGATCCCCGACTTCTTCAAGAAGTCGGGGATCTGAAGAAGTTGGGGATCTGAATAATCGTGCGAATCGATTTTAATCTCTCTATCAAAAAAGATTTCCATCTATTGATAGATGCATCTTGACAACGTTTTCACTAGCTTGAGAGTGAGAATTAAAGAAAAGAAGGACAAGTTAAAGTATGGCAGCTTCAAATCCGCTCAAAGGCACTGATTTAGTTGATTGTGCTAAAGCGAACGCCAAACAGGGACCCGAAACAGCAGCGAAACTCTGTGGCTACGGAGACGATATCTCAACCTTTACAGCGGAACTCAAGAAAGCCTGTGAGGGTATGGGTATCGAAATTGATCAAGTCAGCGATTTAATGACTGAGCAGCAGGCTCGAATTAAAGGTGACACTGAAGTGATTGCTCCAGAAACCCCAACTAACCTTTAAATAGGTGAGGACGTTTCAAGTTAACGGTGGGGATTGTCATTTGTCATTCGTCATTTGTCATTCGTCATTTGTCATTTGTCATTTGTCATTTGTCATTCGTCATATTCGCTCCCCAAAAAAAGCAAGCTACGTCTGATTATAAAGATTGTGAAGTACACACGCCATTTATTATGGTAAGGGCACGATATTATCGTGCCCCTACAGGTAGCTCTGCCCCCTTGCATCTCTAAACCTTCGCCGCTTCTGCAAAGCGAATCTTAAGATAATCTTCCTCAATCTTGGCACCAGCAGGTTTCAGTGCAGCTAAGGCTTGCGGGAGGACAAGATTGCGGCGGTGATTGCCAATCCGTACATTTAGCTCATCCCCAGTTTTATTCAATTGGATATGGTCTTTCGGTATACCGGGTAGATACAGTTCTAAGCTATATTCGTTTTGGTTTTGGACAACCCGAATTGTGTTTTCCTGGTAGTAAACCTGAGTGGGATCTTCGTCTGCATACAAGGTTTGTTTGAGTCGTTCTAGCGCCTCAAGTCCGCACATCTCTTCCGCAAAGAGGGGAACTTCTTTAACCGGAAGCGGACTAAAGTTTTGGTGGATTTCCTGGCGATATTCTTGCTGATGTTCTTTCCAATGTTGGAAGAAGGGATCGGTTACTTCGTCGGGGATAATCCGATTGGCAACGACTAAATCTGTAGAAACATTGTACAAGCTGAGGTAGGCGTGGGCGCGGAGGGATTCTTTAATCACCATTTTTTCGGGATTGGTGATTAAGCGGACTGAGGTTTTGGTGTTATCGGTAAGGACTTTTTCGAGCTGTTCAATTTGCTCGTAGAATTCATAGGGAGCGTCCATCACCTCATTATCGGGTAAAGAAAATCCCGCGATGGGTTTGAATATAGGTTCAACCAGGGGTCTCAACGCCACAGACATTTTTTGCAGGGGTTTATAAAAGCGGCGCATATACCAACCCCCGACTTCCGGTAAGCTGAGGAGTCGCAGGGCGGTTCCCGTGGGTGCTGAATCGATAATTAGCACGTCGTACTCCCCTTCGTCGTAGTGACGCTTCATCCGCACCAGACCGAAAATTTCATCCATTCCCGGAAGAATCGCTAACTCTTCCGCCTGCACCCCTTCGAGTCCTCGTGCTTGCAGTACCTGGGTAATATAGCGCTTCACCGCACCCCAATTTCCTTCCAATTCCATCAGCGCATCCAGTTCCGCCCCCCAAAGATGAGGACGGACGAGTCGGGGTTCGTGACTGAGTTCCAGGTCGAAACTATCGGCGAGGGAATGAGCGGGATCTGTACTCAGCACTAAGGTTTTATACCCTAATTCGGCACAACGCAGACCTGTGGCTGCGGCTACGGAGGTTTTACCGACTCCGCCTTTGCCTGTCATTAAAATTACTCGCATAGATAATTCCGCTCACCTGAGAAACCTTTACATTTATTCACTGTATCGGGTTTTCAGCGAAACAGTTGCTTGAGAACATCCAAACGGGGGATATCCCAATAATCGATATGGGAAGAAATTAGTCCATCTGCATTTAGACGTAATTCGCTCCAACCGGGGATAGAAGTTCGTGGTTTCCAGGGGAGGGGTGTTGTCCAGCTTAGAGTCCAGCGCGTTTTGATGGTATCGCCGGATTGGGAAATGTCATGCAGGTCAAGTTGGGGATTGATGAACCAGGTTTGGATGAATCCAATCATTTGTTTGTAGCGATTAAGTCCCCGGAATTCGTTAAGTGGGTCTTTGAAAAAAACATCGTTGGCGTAGATACTGTAGGTTTGGTCAACGGGAAAGCGTTGATAGTCCTGTTTGAGGATTTCAAGAATGTCTCTATTCGTCATTTATGGGTAATCATTTGTAATTGGTTTCAACGATACCATAGGTAAGTTGACACAATGAAAGTGGTTCTTCTAACCTGTTTTGCTCTATTCACCTTAATTCTGCTAGCTCGGAATTTTAATCAGGTGCTGCAACAGTTCATTAATCCCCCCAGTCCAGATCAGGTGGAAATCAGTCGCGCTGGTGTAACTTTAAGAGTAGGCATCGCGTGGTTCAACAGACCAATGATTACCAACGGGATGTATTTAATGGAGATTTGGGTGTAATCACGGCGATTGATACTACCGAACAGGAGGTTAAGGTAGAGTATCAAGGGCGAATGGTTACCTGGACATAAATTATTAGGACTTACACAAAGGCTCTAGATGTAGTGGACTGACACAGCTAAAAGTGTGGAATAGATTTATGTTTAAATCGGGCGCACGCCGTGCGCCCCTACAATGCTAATCCACCATTTTAACTGTGCCACGCCGCTATCGTGTGTTAGCGTCGCGTAAGCTGTCATGCATTTAAATTGGGTATTAGTAGCAGTGCGCTCTAGCGTAGTTACAGTACAAGTGATCTAAAAGCCTCCTGATAAAGCCTCCATTTCTAATGTGTAAACATACAAGCGCTCAGTGCTATAGTAGCGAGCAAGATGCTCGCACTACAAGGATTTTACCATTATTGATATTAAGATTTAAATGCCGAACAGCTTAACGCACCTTAACCAATATGTTTGAAAAGTTCACTATGGACGTTTTGCCGACTCGGTGCAACTCTCTAATAGTTCAGACAGTTGCTCATTATTGATTCATTCTGCTGGTCGAATAGTACAATCAATCAGAACCAAACATTGTTTAATTTTATTAAAATAAAAACCAAAAACCTGGAGAATAAGGGAAACTATCAAGCATAGCGATTACAGGGTGTTGAACCAATGAAATCAGCTCGGTTGTGCTGGCGTTGCTTATCCGTCTTACTGTCTCTGTGCCAAGGTATACTTTTAGGTATCGCTTCACTGGTGGTTGATTCTCCGGTCTTGGCGCAGCCGATTACCCCAGCAGACGGTACGGGGACAATTATCACACCGGATGGCAACCGCATCGACATTTCCGGTGGGAGTCTGTCTGGGGATGGCAAAAACCTTTTCCACAGTTTCCAGCAGTTTGGCTTAAATCCCAACCAAATCGCCAATTTTTTAGCCAATCCTAATTTAAATAATATCCTCAGTAGCGTCACAGGTGGTGACGCCTCTGTGATTAACGGCTTAATTCAGGTAACAGGCGGCAATCCTAACTTATATTTAATGAATCCAGCTGGGATTATTTTTGGTTCAAATGCCCAATTAAACGTCCCCGGTGACTTTATCGCCACCACCGCCGACGCTATCGGTTTTGGCGATGGCAATTGGTTTAATGCTATGGGTGGGAATGATTATCACAACTTAGTCGGAACCCCCAACCAATTTGCCTTTGATGGAACAGAGGCGGGAAGTATTGTTAATGCAGGGGATTTAGCCGTATCAGAAGGGAAA
>NZ_JAVKBY010000167.1:0-10154 GCF_040222985.1 Coleofasciculus sp. F4-SAH-05 | reverse complement strand
CCGCCGTACTCAATTGGCATCACTGAACCCTTAATTTTATCGGGTCGCCCTGGACAAAAACCGCGAGATTTTAATCATAAATGGCAACAATCGCGACAATTCCAGGTCAACATTGCCCAGTATTTTTAATTATCGGATAAGACGGTAGGGGCGACCCGCTGTACTCAATTGGCATCACCCAACCCTTAATTTTATCGGGTCGCCCTAGACAAAAATCGCGAGATTTTAATCATAAATGGCAACAATCTCAACAATTCCAGGTCAAAACCACCCAGTATTTTTAATTATCGGATAAGACGGTAGGGGCGACCCGCCGTACTCAATTGGCATCACTGAACCCTTAATTGTATCGGGTCGCCCTGGACAAAAATCGCGAGATTTTAATCATAAATGGCAACAATCTCAACAATTCCAGGTCAACACCACCCGGTATTTTTAATTATCGGATAAGACTGTAGGGTATCAATAATTATCTGACACCGCATACATTAGATGAGGGCGAGTCGAGATATTTTAATTCTCACGCCGCCTACGATATGCAGCGACTCGCCCCTACAACCATTGATTATTGATTATTGATTATTGATTATTGATTATTGATTATTGATTATAAAAATAATAAAAACCTTTAAAATGATCACACTTAGTTTGGCGAGGGAGTCACTCTAGACAGTTGAGACTGCGCCGCTTCATAACAATCCAGTTTACCTAGATCACGGCAAAGTTGAGCCGCCTGCTGTAAATCGTTGATCGCGGCTAATCGATTTCCCAGTTGGGCTTGGGCTAACCCTCGTTCGTAGTAAGCTAAAGCATAATCAGGATTTTGTTTAATGGCTTGGGTGTAATCCGCGATCGCACCTAGAGTATCTTCTATTTCCTGACGGGCTAATCCTCGGTTATAGTAAGCGTCTGCTCCCTCTGGATTCAATTGAATCGCTACTGTATAATCCGTTATCGCCCCGCGACTATCTCCCCGACGCTGACGGGCTAAACCACGGTTTTGATAAGCTAGGGCATTATTGGGTCGTAAATTAATCGCGGTGGTACAGTCGTCAATCGCACCTTTTTGATTACCGAGGTTAGAACGAGAACGACAGCGTTTCAGGTAAGCCGTGACCAGATTGGGTTTAAGTTGAATAGCTTGGGTATAATCCTCAATGGCAGCTTGTTCATTTCCTAACTCGGCTTGGATTTGACCTCGATTCACCCAAGCTGGGGTAAAATTGGGGTCACGTTGCAGGACTTGAGTATAATCAGCCTTAGCCCCTTGGCGATCGCCTAACTCCAGGCGCAGATTTCCTCGTTGGTAATAGGCGTCCGCATTTTGGGGATTGAGTTGAATCGCCTGAGTCAAATCAGCCAAGGCGGACTGAGTTTTTCCCTGATTCGCGTAAATCTTTCCCCGATAATAGTAAGCTGTCGCATTTTGCGGCTGATAGGTAATTGCTTGAGTATAGTAGTCAATCGCCGCCTCAGATTGTTGTTCTTGTGCTTGGATTTTTCCTTGGTGGAGAACGTATTGCGCCATTAGGCGTTGCGGAAGGCGCAGGGTATAAGCCAGAACTAACGCCATGATTCCCACTAATCCGATAGCCGTGAAGATAACCCAGGGTTTAAACTGACGACTGGGATAGGTAATTGTCGCGATCGCAGGATTGATATCCGGTAACGAGGGTAGGGAAAATTGAGTAACTGTGTTCCTCTCCGGGATACGACTGAGATCCGCTAGCACTGTTTTAGCTTGGTGATAACGGTTCTGGTGATCATCATGCACCATTTTCTCCAGAATAGCGGCTAACTCTGGGCTAACTTGGGTGTAAGCTTGCCAAGCGCTGGTTTCATGTTGACCCTGGTTTGCTTGTTTGAGTTCTGCTAACTCGCTGGCGGATAATCCAGTCATAGCTTGAATGGCGATGATCCCCAAGGCGGACAAGTCACGATTAACGTGGAGGGGTTCTGGGAATGGTTTGGGGGAGTGATCAACAAAAGTCGGATTGGGGGGATTGGGGGCTAATTTGTGGAATGACTGGGCGATTTGGGAACTCAATTGGTGGATAATTCCCCATGTTGTTAGCACTAATTTGTCATCTCCTTGGCGGCGGATAATTGTGGAAGGTTTGAGGTTTCCCAAAACTGTGCCCTGTTTATGGACAAAGGCTAAGAGGTTGAGGAGTTCGTTTAACAGGCTAATTACCTGATTTTCGGTCAGCGGATCACCGGGTATGAGTTCGTCAGTTAAAGGATGACCGCGAATAAACTCTTGAACGAGATAAAACTGATGTATTTCCGCAAACGTGGTGATCAATCGGGGAATTTGGTCATGTTGACCCAGCTTTTTCAGCAATTCTGAGCTTTTTTCCAAACGGCTGAGAATAGATGATCGAGTTGGAGAGGAGTTCGGCGGGAGTCGAATTTGCTTGACCACGCATTTAGGATGCTGGGGAGAGTGAATATCTACCACTAAATAAGTGCGACCCAATTCATCGGTATCCAGGACTTTAATAAATTGGTAACGTCTTGCTAAGAGTTTGCCCATATTGATGCACGCTGACGCTCTGTGCAAAAATTATGACACGAAAGGCAAAATCCCCATTTTTGAAAAAAATCTGTTATGATAGCACGACAGAAAAAGCTCCAGAGGATCTCTGGAGCTGTTTTGAACCCGTGAATGTAGATGAACCCGTGAATTAAGATTCAGTCGAAAGAGAAATTGTAATACATGTTGGACGAGATTGGCTACACCCATAGAGCCAATCTTTTACTTTTTGAGAAGCATTTTGGGTCGAGAGGGGCTGGGAGGGGAAGCTGGGGGAGATGGGGAAGCCGGGGAAGCTGGGGAAGCTGGGGAAGCCGGGGAAGCTGGGGAAGCTGGGGAAGCGGGGGAAGCAAATAACCAATGACGTAGCTTGCTTCTCAAGGGAGCGAGTAGGACAAAGGACAAATGACGAATGACGAATGACGAATGACGAATGACAAATGACGAACATTTCTGTTAATTTTTCGTAACGTATTAGTGATCCCAAATATTTTATAAAGCTACACTTAAATTATACGGTTAAGAAAAAAGTTATGCTGACCTCAACCCCTCAGACATCTACCCCAGTCCCTAAAGATAAATCATTGATCCTCTGGTTTGATCAAATCCGATTGAATGACCTACCCTTTGTTGGCGGCAAAAATTCCTCTCTGGGTGAAATGATTGGACAACTCACTCCCCAGGGAATCAATGTTCCTACTGGGTTTGCGATTACGGCGTATGCGTATCGTTACTTGATCGAAAGTGCCGATTTAGAAGTCAAACTGCGCCACCTATTTGCAGATTTGAATGTGGATGATGTGAGTAATCTGCAACAGCATGGCAAAAAAGCGCGACAGTTAATCCTCAGCATGGAGTTTCCCCTAGAACTGACCCAAGCAATTCGGACAGCATATCAGGAATTGTGCGATCGCTATGGGGAGGGAACGGATGTAGCGGTTCGTTCCTCTGCGACGGCGGAAGACTTGCCAGATGCAAGTTTTGCAGGTCAACAGGAAACCTATTTAAATGTGAATAGTTTCAAAGGCGTGCTGGAATTTACTCATAAATGCTTCGCCTCCCTGTTTACCAACCGCGCCATTGCTTATCGGGAACATAACGGATTTGACCACTTTGATGTGGCACTTTCGGTGGGAATTCAGAAAATGGTGCGGTCAGATTTAGCCTGTTCCGGGGTGATGTTTTCCATTGATCCCGAAACGGGATTCAAAAATACCGCATTAATTACCGCCGCTTACGGCTTGGGCGAAACGGTGGTTCAAGGTGCGGTTAATCCCGATGAATACGTAGTCTTTAAACCCACCTTAAAACAGGGATGTCGCCCGATTCTGGAGAAACGTCTGGGAACCAAAGAAATTGAAATGATATACGACGAAGGGGGTTCCAGACTAACACGCAACGTGCGAGTCGCCCCCTGTGACCAAAAGAAATTCTGCCTTAAAGATGAAGAAGTCTTACAATTAGCACGTTGGGCGGTACAAATTGAAGACCATTATTCCCAACGGCGGGAAATCTATACCCCCATGGATATTGAATGGGCAAAAGATGGGATAACCGGGGAGTTATTTATTGTCCAGGCGCGTCCGGAAACCGTACAATCCCAGAAATCAGCACAAGTTCTCAAAACCTATCAGTTGAATGAACGCAGCGAGGTATTAGTTACAGGGCGTAGTGTAGGCGCAGCCATTGGTCAAGGAACTGCCCATATTATTATGGATGCGTCTCATATTCATCTGTTTGAACCGGGAGAAGTCTTAGTCACCAACCGCACTGATCCCGACTGGGAACCGATTATGAAAAAAGCCAGCGCCATTGTCACCAACCAAGGGGGACGCACTTGCCATGCGGCAATTATTGCGCGAGAAATGGGAATTCCGGCGATTGTCGGCTGTGGAAATGCAACCGAGGTATTAACCACGGGTCAAGGGGTGACAATTTCCTGTGCGGAAGGGGATGAAGGACGAGTTTATGATGGATTATTGCCTTTTGAAGTCCAAGAAACTCCCCTAGATAATTTACCTCGCACCCGAACCCAAATTTTAATGAATGTAGGTAATCCAGATCAGGCTTTTGGTTTAGCCGGGATTCCTTGTGATGGTGTGGGTTTAGCACGGTTGGAGTTTATTATTGCCAATCATATTGAAGTTCATCCCTTAGCGTTGATTCATTATCATCAGTTACAGGATGAATCGGTGAAAGCAAAAATCACTCAAAAGACCAAGAGTTATGCTGATAAACCTCAGTTCTTTGTCGATAAATTGGCGCGGGGAGTGGGGATGATTGCGGCGGCGTTTTATCCTAAGCCTGTGATTGTGCGGATGTCTGATTTTAAGAGTAATGAATACGCTAACCTTTTAGGCGGTCAAAGTTTTGAACCCAAGGAAGATAATCCCATGCTGGGGTGGCGAGGGGCATCACGGTATTGTGATCCGAAGTATCGGGAAGCCTTCGCTTTGGAATGTCAGGCGATACAGCGGGTAAGAGATGAGATGGGGTTAACTAATATCATTCCGATGATTCCCTTCTGTCGCACTCCTGATGAAGGGCGTCAGGTGGTAGCGGAGATGGCAAGAAATGGTTTACCCCGTGGGGTGAATGGGTTGCAGGTGTATGTGATGTGTGAGTTACCCAGTAATGTGATGGAGGCGGATGAGTTTGCTGAGGTGTTTGATGGGTTTTCCATTGGGTCAAATGATTTGACCCAATTAACGTTAGGATTAGACCGAGATTCGGCGTTGGTGGCGCATATTTTTGACGAACGCAATCGCGGTGTAAAACGGATGGTGAAGTTAGCGATACAAACAGCGAAAGAGTGTGGGCGTAAGATTGGGATTTGCGGTCAAGCGCCTAGCGATTATCCGGAGTTTGCTAAGTTTTTGGTGGAGGAAGGGATTGATTCGATGAGTTTGAATCCAGATTCAGTGTTAAAAACGCTGTTGATGGTGGCTGAGGTAGAAAGTCATTTGTAGGGTGAATTTGTAGGGTGCGTTAGCGCAGCGTAACGCACCGACTTATCCCATTGTCGTTGTTGGTTGGATTAACACTGGAATAAAGTAAAGGCTTTCAAGCTGTAGGTCATCTAGACGACGTTTCAGACCAGAATACCTATGATAGCGCGATCGCACTAACGCACCCGACAATTACCTGAGGTGTTTGTAGTAAGCGCTTCAGCGCTTGTTACAAACATAAATCTAAAAGGTTTAATGATATGAAACGCCTAGTATCCTTATCTGCCAATAAAATATCAAAGGGCTGTGTTCCTCGGACGTTTAATGGGTTAGCCAAATGGGTAAATTTACGCCTTTCTAGAATCGTGCGATCGCTCAGGCTTGTAGTCAGCGCTTCAGCGCTTATGGCACTAAAGTGCCTACTACGAACTGTGGCACTAAAGTGCCTACTACGAACGACGGCGCGATCGCTCCTCTTGGCTCTGTTAGGATTAAGCTTAAGTCTGGGTATCCATACAATACCTCTAGTAAGGGCAGAACTCCCTACCACCACTGAGACTCCCGCCTTAGTCCAAGTCGGCAAAAATTACTATGATGCCGGACAGTTTACCGAAGCGATACAGGTTTTGCAACAAGCAGCACAGGGGTATGCTGAGACGGGGAATACCCTTCAGCAAGCTCAAGTATTCAGTCTGTTGTCATTAACGTATCAGAAATTGGGACAGTGGCAAGCGGCGGAACAAGCGATTCAAACCAGTTTGTCTTTACTCAAAACTTTATCTGAAGCCAATCCCATTGTCCGCGCTCAAATTCTCAATGCTCAAGGGCGTCTCCAATTAGCCACAGGCAATGCTGAAGCGGCTTTAGCCACCTGGGAACAGGCAGAAACTCTCTATCAGCAAGCGGGTGATCTGATAGGAGCAATTGGCAGTCAAATTAATCAAACTGAGGCAATGCAATCCCTGGGATTATATCGACGAACTAAGCAACTTTATCAACGGCTAGAACAAGCTATTTTTAAATTAAATGATTCACCCGTTAAGGTAACTGGGTTACAAAATTTCGGGGCGATTTTGCGACAAGGGGGAAATTTAGAAAAATCTCAAGACATTCTCAGTCAAGGTTTAGCTTTAACTCAAGCCTTAGGCTTACCGCAACAGGAAAGTAAAATATTGCTAAGTTTAGGGAATACAGAGCAAACCTTAGCCCAACGCGCTAAAGTGTTTGAGAATTCCTCAGGCGAAGACTATATCCAAGCTGCCCTGACTCATTATCAACAGGCGGCAAGGAAAGCCACGCTTCCGTTAACCCGAATTCAAGCTAAACTTAATCAATTGAATTTATTGATTGAGACTGATTCTCTATTACCGGAGCAAGAATTATTATCCTCAATCTCAACCGGATTATCGACTTTACCCACAAGTCGGGCTTCTGTCTATGCTCATGTTAACTTCGCTGAAAGTTTGCTCAAGATGTCAGAACTAATGGCACATAAGCAAGGCATTAATGATAGTGTGGCAATCTTAAATACAGCGATTCAACAAGCTGAAAAGTTAGAAGATAAACGGGCGACATCGTATAGTTTGGGTACTTTAGGTAAGCTCTATGAAAAAAAACAAGATTGGACAAATGCCAAAACTGTGACCGAAAATGCACTCCTAATTGCTCAACAGATGAATGCCGCTGATATCGCCTATCAATGGCAATGGCAAATGGGGCGATTACTGCAAGCCCAAATCCAAGAGAGTTCTCAAAATCTGCCTGTTAATCCAGACGCGATCGCATACTATAATGAAGCGGTTAAGACACTCAACAGTTTACGTGGTGATTTAGTTGCCCTCAATCCTGAAATACAGTTTTCCTTCCGAGAAACTGTCGAACCCGTTTATCGGCAATTCGTGGATTTACTCCTGCGTTCTCCCACTCCCAGCAAAGAACATCTGATCCAAGCCCGTAATATCATGGAAGCCTTGCAACTGGCTGAATTGGATAACTTCTTTCGGGATGCTTGTGCCACACCAGAAGCCGTGAATATTGATAACGTCGATCCTCAATCCGCGATCGTTTATCCGATTATATTATCCAATCGCTTGGACATCATTCTTAAATTACCTGGACAAGATAACCTGCGCCACTATGCTCATCAAGGTATCTCAGAAAATCAAGTTGATCAAGCTGTGGAAAAATTGCGCCAAGATTTAACTAAACGCAGTACTAGCATCAGTGAAATTAAACAGGATGCAGCCCAACTTTATGATTGGTTAATTCGCCCCTTTGAAGCCGATTTAGATGCAGCCAACTCAGATAACCCCGCCGTTAAAACCTTAGTCTTTGTCCTCGATGGTTCCTTACGCAATATTCCCCCTTCTACTCTCTATGACGGAGAAAACTATTTAATTGAGCGGTATGCAGTGGCGTTAACACCCGGTTTACAACTCCTAGAACCCAAACCCCTGAAACGCGAGAATTTCCGGGGGCTGATTGCGGGAACACCCAATGCACCAAGCTTTGAAGCAGAAGGATTTTCTCCCCTAGATAATGTTGCTGATGAGTTAGCCGGAATCCAAGAACAAATCAACCTGAATCAACTTTTAGAAAATCAGGAATTTGAACAAGAAAATATCCGCAATCAGATTAATCAGGAACCCTTTAATCTGGTACATATTGCCACCCACGGCAAGTTTAGTTCTAATCCCCAAAAAACCTTTATTTTAGACTGGAGTGGGCGAATTAATGTTCAGGATTTAGATGATTTATTACGCGCCAATGAACCCAATCGTACCACTGCGATTGAATTACTGGTTTTGAGTGCTTGCGAAACAGCAACGGGGGATAAGCGTGCCGCATTAGGATTAGCCGGAATTGCCGTGCGAGCGGGCGCCCGCAGTACAGTGGCGACATTATGGCAAGTAAACGACGCATCCACCGCCGAATTTATGCAACGGTTTTACGAACAGTTAAAAACACCTCAACGGAGTAAAGCTGAAGCGCTGCGGCAAACTCAAATTGCTTTCTTAACGGAGTACCCAGATGATCCAGATAAAGATTATCTGCGCCCTTATCACTGGGCGCCTTTTATTCTGATTGGGAATTGGTTATAGCCTCATCCACTATAACACTGCCAATAATGGGTTCTTGCTTAATTTCTGTTAACCCAATTCGTTCATCCCCCAAAAGGTTTAGCCAGATACTTTCTAATGTGTCATCTTCAGGGTATTTCAAACGTAATTGAGCCAATTCTGTGAGCAGATCGTACCACATATCATGACGGGCATAAGCGGCGACTTGTTCTAGGGGATTTTTTGCCTGATTTAATGCCGCATCAAGTTCAGGAGGGTGGGAAACTCGTCGCACAAATCCTGTTAGTGATGCTGGCGTCAGTCGAGGTGTTGATTCCTGAGATTGTCTTGAACGAGGACAACTTATTTCAAAATACCAGCGATAGGTTTTATCTAGTTCTAATGGCTTTTCTTTTGTGGGAATAGTGACACTAACAATTCCGGGTGTGGCTGGCAGTTTAAAGGTGGTGCGATAAATACAGCGCTTCGCGCTCTTATGGAGTACAGTATTAGCCCGCTATCCCTCAAACTGCTAGATTGATGTTGTACCTCATAGCAGAGGAAAGCGCTGTATCATTTTCCCCCTGTTGGATAGAAAATTCTCCAGAGGATACTTTGTCTGAACTGTAGGGAACATAAATCCAAAATGTGGGATGTTCACTCACGGTTAATTGAAAGTTTTTGCCACCTGCCATGCGCGTCAGCAGCAGATCTCCTTCCTGGTATTCACAGTCACCACGAGTACCTGTTCCATTGTCGGTTTGAGGAGTACCGCCACCAGTATCATCAGGTAAATTCGGCAGGAGAGAGGGAATCGAGATTGGCTCAAAAATTGTATTTGATGGTTGAACCTGTGCCGTCGCTGGGGCAATAGTAGTCATTAAACTAATAATAATGCCAAGGGCTAGTACGGGTTGACGACGAGGGAGAAACATCACGTTTAAAATGTTCATATCTCACTTCATAAAAATACTAGAGGATAAGTAGGTGGACACAATTAAAGTTAACGGTTGAGTTCACTTAACCCTAACATGGCTTCTATCTCCTTGCGGCTTTTTTGTGGTAATTTGTAAACGATGATTGTTTCGATTAAATCAATTAAGCCTCCTTTTGTGGTTGGATCAGCGATCTGGACTTGGGCTTGGTTGATTAATTGCCTTGCCACTGTCGGTGCTGTCTGTTGATTCTCGATCACTAGCTTAACAATGTTTACCCCCAGCGAATCCGATGCCGTTTCCTCGAACTCGTCCAAGTAAATCCGTTGCACTCGACTGAAGAGTTCCCTAAATTGTAACGGTTGCTCTCTTTCAATTCGGCGACTGGGGTAAATGACTACAACCCGCCAGGGATGAGGGGGGTTTATATTGATTCAGAAAGATAAACAGTTCCGTAAATAAACGATAGTATAAATTCTCATCGGGTTGAAACTGAACGTAGTGCGATCGCGAGCTAATGATATACAGTACTTACGCACAAACGCCATTTATGGTAGGGGCACGGCAATGCCCATTGGTGTCAACTTAAGGGGAAATTTCCCCTTGAAATTACTCTCGGATTATCTCACCGCAAGACTTTCGCAGATTTTAAGCTAGTCTACCTACTGGAGTTAAG
>NZ_JAVKBY010000245.1:0-10808 GCF_040222985.1 Coleofasciculus sp. F4-SAH-05 | reverse complement strand
GGGAAAAACGCAGGTACTCATGTTGGTCGAGTCACAGTTAGAAAAACCGGGCAGTTTGATATTTCCACATCTATCCAGAAGCTTCAAATCATTAACCACAAATACTGCACACCAATCCATCGGCATGATGGCTATAGTTATGCCACATAATCCACTTTTGTCCATTGATTTAATGACTAGAGGCGCACCGATCGCACTCAAGGGCAAGGATTTTTTCTGTTCAGGAAAATGAACGCAGTTATCTTTATTTATGTCCGACACGAGCTGGTAAGTATTCCACCGGACATGATATGATGCCATTATTGGGTTTCATGTCCACTTTTAGCTGTCCACTGTTTGAGGCGCAAGCTAACCCAGACCATCTGCTTGAGTGGTTCAGGGACTTCTGGGTATAAACCCTCCACAATTTCTTCAAAGGTTTTGATTGATCCGGGATAAACAAAAACAGACCATCCTTGTTTAACGAGACAAGTTAATAAAGCTGACTCCTCAAGCAGGTAGGTTGTACCCAGATACATTTTTTCTTGGTTATAATCGTCTTGCCTATTCCCCGCTTCCACCTGTTCACCTCGATTGAGATATTTCTGGGCAAATGAGTTGACCATGTTTTCAAAAGATTGGTCTTTTTGATAAAGACAGTGGAGTTCCTGGTAATACATCTCAAAGTCTGATTGCTTCTCAATTTGCGAAGTCTTTTGGAACTCGAACTTACAACGTCCGGAGTATTGGTTGAACAGGTAACTGTTTTCATCGATAAACTGCTCTCCAGTGCGAATTGCCTCCAACCGAGCTTCATCTCCTTTCACTCCCTGTCTCACCTCGATTGTCAGTCGGTATATACTATCACAAACTAGGACTAGGCAAGCCGGAAAGTTTTCGCTAATCCATTTGATACAGGCTTCGATGCGCTTAGGATCAACAAAGTTTTTACTGCCAAGGCTGATTCCGAAAACACACTGTTTATATTCAGATAGTGAACTACGTAGACGAGATGGAAAGACTTTAGCTAAACTTGCCTTGTACCCATGAATCTGGGACATTTTTTCTGTAGAATTGGTCAAGTTCAAGCATTTTTTCTTAATGTAAATTGCTTTACCAATTTTAGATTGAATCAGCTTCAACCGCTCTAGGGAAAGCTGATTCCAGTCAAAGTTTTCGATGATTTTTTCTTCATCTCTATGACTATTCATACAATTAAATATTCTTGGGGACTGTCTGGAAAAACGATAACTATTATCCTGAAATCCTGATTCCCTATTTTCTCCACAGTTTTTTCCCAGATATCAAAACAGGATTTTGATAGACTTACTCATAATACAAACCTATCAAAATCCTCTAGATAAAGGTGTTAACCTAAATTAAACGTCTGTCTCAAATAAGGCAAGCCGCAGTCGCTGGGTTGATTCTTCCAATTCAGCCAAGGACTCTAGAGTCACAACAGTACTGCGTTCTATGCCTAAAATCTCTGCTGCTTTAGCCACAGCCGCTTTTTCTTTTTCATGGTAATCACCATCAGCTCGGCTCATCTTAATCGCTTGGTACAACATGGAGCGGCGAAAATTTATAGGGAAATCATAGCTGATCCCCTTTAATAGATCCTCAATATTGGCTCCCTTCCAATCAAATTGACGTAGGGCTTCGATGTATTCTTGAGGGTCTACCATCAAAAGCTCTTGTTCATCAACATACCACTGGAATTCAGCTTCTCTGAGTTCGCCATCGGCTCCGGCGATCGCCATCAGGGCACCACCATACTTTACTGCCACATCAAAATCAATGGGTTGAGTGATATTGTATCGATGCTTGGCATATTGAGTGGGTTCCAAACTGTTTCCACTACTCATATTTGGCTCCTTTGCTTAGAACATACATTCGGTATTCTATTACCCTTGAGTCATTTGAGCAAGTAAGTCAGGCTAGCTGAATAAGTCTCCTGTTGCGATCGCGATCGGTGTACCACCCTTGGCGGTAATTTAAGATTATGTTCCATTTGTCAATAGCCTGGTAACCAAAATTTACCAATCCGGATAAAGGTTGCTGAGTAAGGACTTGGCATTTTTGAGGTTTGAAAAGATTGTGTCTAGGACATCGGTCAAGAAACCGGGTTTCTTTGGCTCAAAGGTTGATATGGCGTTGTCATCCTCACGAGAAACCCGGTTTCTATTGAATACTTGACCGACGCTCTAGTGCATCTCGGCAAAAGTTTCTGGCCACCTTTGTGCAAGCATGGGGAGTAGAGACGTTTCACGGTCACGTCGGTACTACCCCATCTCCCTTGTAGAATCAAGGAAATCTTAGTAATAAATGTCCCATGACGCTAACACAGGTTTGGGGTGCTTTACTCATTTTTGTTCTTTGTCCTCTACTGGGTGGACTTCCCCTGATTTCCTGGATTACCTACTTACTTACAAGACGCCAACTCTCTCAAGTCGGTACGGGTAATGTATCTGTCTCCGCCGCGTTCTACCACGGTGGACGTTGGGTGGGTATCTTAGCCGTATTATCAGAAGCCTTGAAGGGGATTGTGGCTGTCTTATTGGCGGGTTATTTCTTCCCCACGGAACCGACTTGGGAAATTATTGCCCTAATTATGCTAGTCATGGGACGCTACTGGATGGGCAAAGGTGCGGGAACCACTAATGTGGTCTGGGGATTTGTGGTGCATGACTGGCGCGTCGCATTATTGGTATTTTTAATTGGGGGCATAGGCTTTACGATTATCCGCGATCGCACGACGGGACGTATCGGTGTTTTAGTCCTATTTCCCCTCATTCTGGCACTCTTGCACCCCCATGATTCCGCTAGAATTGTTAGTGCGATCGCGCTGAGTCTAATTATTGGTTGGATTTATCAGAAAATTCCCGATGACTTAGACCTTCCCACCGAACAGGCAAAATCAGAATCTAAATCCGTGTTTCGTTTTTTCCGAGGCGATAAAGCTATTATTCCACTTGAGCGCGAACTTGATCCCCAACAGGTTGGCTCAAAAGCGGCAACCTTATCCCAGCTTAAACGTTGGGGTTACGCTGTACCCCAGGGATGGATCTTACCACCAGGGGATGATATGCAACCCTTGGTGAAATATCTCCCGGTTTCCGAATCAGAACCCCTGGTTGTCCGTTCCTCTGCGATTGGGGAAGATGCGGAACTCTCGTCAGCCGCTGGACAATATCAAACGGTTTTACAGGTAACCAGCCGCCCCGCTTTAAAAGAAGCGATTACCCAAGTCTTAGCCTCTTATCATCACCCCGCCGCCAGAGGGTATCGCCGTAACCGCGATTTACCGGACACGGCGATGGCTGTCTTAATTCAAAAACAAATCCAAGGAGTATTTTCCGGTGTCGCATTTAGTCGTGACCCCATGCAGCAACAACCAGACACCGTAGTCCTCGAAGGATTACCCGGAGATGCCTCCCAAATTGTATCCGGTCAAGTCACCCCAGAACAGTATCGGGTATTTTTCCAGCAACCCCAGCTTGTAGGGGCGGGTTTAACCGATAACCTTGAGGACAAAACCGATAACTCGACGAAACCCGCCCCACTTGATCAACAGGAGAATGGAGATAATCGTTCCCCATCGGTTGAAATTGAAGGAGAGGGGGATTTACCCCCAGCGTTAATCCAAGAGGTGGCTACTTTAGCGCGGGAATTGGAAGACCGCTATCATGGGATTCCCCAAGATATTGAATGGACCTATGACGGTCAGCAGTTATGGCTACTGCAAACGCGACCAATTACCAATCTCCAACCCATCTGGACGCGCAAGATTGCAGCAGAGGTGATTCCTGGACTGATTCGACCCCTCACTTGGTCAATTAATCGTCCCCTCACCTGTGGCGTTTGGGGGGAAATTTTTACCATCGTGTTAAAAAAACGATCGCAGGGATTGGAGTTTAATCAAACTGCTACGCTGCATTATTCTCGCGCCTATTTTAATGCCACATTGTTAGGTGATATTTTCCGGCGCATGGGTTTACCGCCAGAAAGTTTGGAGTTTCTGACCAGGGGAGCGAAATTTTCTAAACCCCCTCTGAAATCCACGCTGCGGAACCTTCCCGGATTACTTCGTCTATTGGGTCGGGAATGGAATTTAGATCAGGATTTTGAGCAAGATTATCACCACCATTTTGCTTCAGCTTTGCGTCAACTGCAAGAGCAATCGGTTTCAGAATTATCAGATGCCGAAATTCTGGAACGAGTGAACCAGATATTATCGGAATTACAACGAGCCACGTATTATAGTATTCTTGCACCTTTAAGTCTCTCCCTGCGACAAGCGTTACTCAAGGTAAAGGATGAAGAATTAGATAGTAGCCAAACTCCAGAAATTGCCAGTTTGCGATCGCTCGCCCAATTAGCCGATGATACCCGCCATTTATTAAGTCCCAAACAAATTAATTGTGATAATCCTGCTTCTGTATTTACCACCTTGTCGGAAATTCCCGATGCTCAAACTGTTTTAGAACAATTCGACCAATTTATGGCAGAATATGGCTATCTCAGCGATGTCGCCACAGATATTGCCGTTCCCAGATGGAAAGAAGACCCGCGACCGATACGCCAACTCTTTGCTCAGTTTTTATGTGATCCTCCCCCAGCAAGTAAACCGCCCAAGCGTCAGCGCTGGAAAGCGGAAGTGGTACAAGCGCGTTTGAATTTAAAAGGGCGAGTAACTGAAGTTTATTCGCAATTTTTAGCCGACTTGCGTTGGAGTTTTGTAGCGCTGGAGAAGCGGTGGTTAGAATCCGGTTTACTCGCTGAAGCTGGGGATATTTTCTTCTTAGAATTTGCGGAGATTCAGCGTCTAATCGCTGAAACCGATCAGGTGTTGCGAGAGGAACTTCCCAGATTGATTCACTATCGACGATCGCAGTTAGATGAGCATCGTCAATTACGCAGTGTTCCGCCTCTATTCTATGGTAATCCTCCCGCCGTTTCATTTCTGATGCAAACCCAATCAGAACCCGCTCAACAGCGTCTTGTCGGGATTGGCGCAAGTGCGGGACAAGTGGAAGGTTTGGTTAGGGTTTTAAATAATTTACAATCAACTCCACAAATTGACCGTCAAACGATTCTGGTTGTCCCTTATACGGATTCCGGTTGGGCGCCCTTATTAGCCCGTGCAGGCGGCTTAATTGCTGAGGTTGGGGGGCGGCTATCTCACGGCGCGATCGTGGCGCGGGAATATGGAATTCCTGCGGTGATGGATATTCATAATGCGACTCAGATGTTCCGCAATGGGCAACGGGTGCGGATTGATGGGCGATCGGGTATTGTGGAGGTTTTGGAGTGATTGACACTCCTCAGCCTGAAGGCGTGAGTAGCGCTTCTTTCATCGAGCGCTCTTGCTATGAAACAGGTGTCCTATTTCATATCAGAGGAGCATCTATCCAGAAGCGTTTTTTCGGTAAAACATCCTGAGACGAGGACTGACAGCGATGCTATACTAACGCCAAGGTCAAACTATTGGCGATCGCGAAATCTCCTGCTCTGTTCCGGTCGTAGAACCCTCACGACAGGCTGCGCCAGCGATGATATATCCTTAATCCTGAGAATAACTCTAATTTTGCTTTCCACGACTTCCTCTATGGGAAAGCGAGAGGATCAATATATATATGGAATTTCCTGAAGCTCTGAGTATTATGGGGTAAATGTAGATACACCCCAGACGTATACAATAACCCAAATTGTCCAGGATGGGATGAGGGGTAATACCCCCACCCCCCCGACAGAAAAATTCAGGTTCTAATAAGCTGACAACTACCAGACTGCTATGGCTCGCAAAAAAAAATCCAGCCGCAAAAAAACCAATATCGAATCTTCGACGTCGAATGTTCCTGAAACGTCAGAGACATCTGAATCCACGAAAACAGTTGAGGAATCAACTCAGGACAGCACTGAGGTTAATCCTCCTCCAACTGAGGAGTCAACCCAGAGTTCTGCTCCCGCCAGTCCTCCAGCAACAGAAGAAAAAGCCGAGTCAACTCAGAGTTCTACTCCAGCCAATCCTCCAACGGCAGAAAAAAAACCCTATCTAGCCATTAAACCCAAACCTATCCCTGCCAAATCCGTTGAAAAGAAACCGCCACCCCCTCCAGTTACAGAAGCGACAAATGAAGCTGGCGAACTGTTTCACAAAGGCGACTCGATTACAGTAAAAGCGCCTTGGGGAGGTGAGGCGGCAGCAGAAATTGTGGACTTTTATCAAACCCATAGCGGCAAGATTTGGGCGCAATACAATCCCTTAGATTCTCAACCAAACTGGACTTGGTATAGCGGATGTATTCGTACCAATCTTTTGGAGAAAGCAACACAAACCGCTCAAGAATGATGAAAGACGACTGAAAGATTGTTCGCAGGCATCGGGTAGATTTGATCCAAAACTAGATGCTGATCTTGGGCGATTGCCACAATGTCCTCAAGGTCACGCACACCCCAGTCTGGATTGGACGCCTGCAACGAGGAATCAAAGGCAGCATTACTGGCAGCAGTATGCTGTCCATTGCGCTTGAACGGGCCATATAAATAGAGAACGCCCCCTGAAGGAAGCAGACGACTTGCCCCGGCGATTAGTCCCAAGCAAGCTGACCAAGGGGCGATGTGAATCAGATTAATGCTAACTATCGCCTTCAACGGTGAGGTTTGCCAATCAACAGGCGCTTCCTTCTCCACAGACCAACTCGGTGTCTGCACATCAATATCTAAGGGTGGGTAAAGATTATCAGCAGGTTCGTAAGCAGACCAGTCTGCAATACTGGCACGCATTAGAGGATTGGCATCAGAAGGTAACCATTGACGCGGCTTTAGACGTGGGGCAAAGAAAACAGCATGTTCCCCTGTGCCACTAGCAACTTCTAAAACTGTACCTTTTGCAGGCAGTACGCGACGTAGAATCTGAAGAATCGGTTCGCGGTTGCGTTGAGTCGCAGGTGCATATTGCCGTGCATCGTCCGTTGTACTCATAATTTCTTCTTATCGATTAGACTTACCTAATTTCTATTACTTGCCCGGTTCCTCATTTCTTTCATGAGCAGGGGAGGAGTACGCATCAGTAAGGCTGAACGGGGATCATTGTAGGTGAGGTTTGCTGTGATCAGCCAAAGGTTGCCGGAGAAATTGGCTGGGGGTGCATCGCGAACGTAGTCTTTATAACAGTTAGTTTATAAGCATCTGGGTCTTTGGCGGCTAGAAATTTATTGTTTTATCAGTTAAAATAATATATGACTAAGAACGGCTAAGGGTAAACACAGCAAGAGTCATCTACCAAACGCTGACCGATACGAACGGTACAATACGAACGGTACAACCTCAGCTTGAGGGATAAACTTCAAGCCTAGCTAAAAAGAGCTTGTTAATCACTTGCTCAACCATAGAACCCCTTACTCAAAACAATATACCTGCTCTTCTGTGATCCCTTATACTCTAGCAGCTCACCCTGTTTAAAGTTGTAGGAAAGCCAATTCTCTGTCAAGCCGAGTGACTAGACTGACAAACTATAAGGATTGAGTTAAGCGAAGAGAACAACGTTTGACTTGATTCTGTAGATGTTGCCATTGGGTAGCGTCCAATCAAACAACATATTTCTTTGTTCCCGTTAAAAATTTTATAGCAATCGATTTTAAAATGCTGCAACCGGAATAAACGGCTAGATTCCGGACTAACTCGGTATTGGGGTGCTGTGATCTACCGATTGGTACGCTATCCGAACTCAACCCCCCTTATGTAAAATTTGTGATGAAAACGATTAAACCCACTAACTCGGAAACATCAACCTTTCAAAACAACGCTATCCAACCGCGTCTAATTCTTCAAGCCATTGCTTTTACTCTGATTTTGTCCTTTAGTGTGGGTCATCTATCACCCAAGAATAAAGGGATGACGAATCAGTCTTCTCAGGCGAATCCTCAGCTATCTACGGCAATTGGTCATATTGTTTTGCAACATGCCTCCGAGCATACACGAGTGCCTTCCTCGAAACTCGACCTGGTTGATGTGCAACCCCATACCTGGTCTGATAATTGTCTAGAATTGGCTGACGCAGAAGCCACTTGTCAGCAGATACCTGTATCTGGATGGCAAGTGGCTGTTGCCAAAGGGCAACACCGCTGGATCTATCGCACGGATGCTTCTGGTTCCGTGGTTAAATTAGAAAGCAGTAACGTTGATCCCTCGAGGGAACAGGGAATAGGGAATAGGGAATAGGGAACAGAGGGAATAGGGAATAGTAAAGAATGTCCTCTCCCTGCCAAGGTAGCTGTTATATCATCAATAGCCAAGCAGAAATCCTATTACCCGCCCCGACAAACCCTAGCCGACGCTTCATACTAATCCGAGACGTCCCAATCGGCTGAAATTTCCGGCGATCGCGCAGGTAGAGGGAAGAGTGCCTGAAACGCTTCCTGACGCTGGGGTGAGGGTTCTGGAGCGTTGTTCCACAGGGTTTCGTAGAAAAAGAAGGATACCCCAGCAAATCCTCGCTGACGCACGGCTTCTACTTGCATTTGAATTTGCAATAACGAAATTGGCTTATTTTTTAAACCCGCTAAAATACCGATCCCCACAGGAATATGACGTCGCGCCGCCTGCATTTCCGGTTGTTCGAGTTCTGAAATAAACCGATCAAAGTCATTGCGATAAATCTGTACAATCAATTCTTCGACTAAGCCACGGCGTTCCCAGGTATACCAATCAGCAAGAAAGAATTCATAAGAAAAATCTTGAGGATTGGGAGACAGGGAGATAATCACATCCGACTTTTGCGCTTTAATCGCTCGGAAAAGCTGGGTTAAGTAATCTGTAATTTTGTTTGCCCGCCAGCGCACCCATTCTGGGTTTTTGGGATCACTGGGGGGTGATTGACCTTGATGCTCTTGTTGATAGAGCTTAACTGTTAAGGGATCATAACCAAACTCAAAGGGCAAGCCGAAATGATCGTCGAATTGAATCCCATCAATGTCATAGTTGTTGACTAACTCAATCACTAAATCCTTGATAAACTGCTGTACTTGAGGGTGAAAGGGATTGAGCCAGACGCGATCGTGACTTCCTTCTTGTTTAATCTTCACACCTTGGCGATTTTGCGTCAGCCAATCGGGGTGACGTTGGGCTAACTCCGAGTCAGCTGGTGCCATAAATCCAAATTCAAACCAGGGAATCACCCTCATATCCTTTTGATGGGCTTGTTCGATGATTTCCTTGAGCATATCTCGTCCTTGGGTTCCCTGATTGGGATCAAGGGATTCATCTAAGGGAGTCACTAGCCTTACCGCCCGCCCAATTTCCCGTTTAGCCACTTGACTAGGATAGAGGGTATAACCCCAATTCCAAACGGTAGGATAGACGGTGTTGAAGTTAAGTTGATCTAGGCGTTGAATGGCGTCGGTAATGCCTTGCGTGGAAAATAAGACTTGGCTATCAATATTCGTCAGCCACACCCCGCGTAACTCAGCTTGAGCCGAATTGGGGACTTGAGTCTCGACTTTGGCAATGTACTGGGAGGGGATCAACTCAGCGGTTTGAGTCGCTTGGCACAAAAAAGCGGCAATTTCAGCCCGACTTGCATTTTGGTTCGGGTTAAAGGTTTGCACGCTGGGATAATTAACTACAAGCTGGTTTTCTACAGCGGCTGCGATCGCGCCTTGGGAATAATTGGGAATCGATATATCATCTTCAAATGCTGATGTCAAGGTTTCAACGGCAGGTTGCTGGGGAACATACTTCAACCCACTGGCTAAGGAGACTAAAGCTTGCACACGGGGGATCGGTTGATTGGGCTGGAATAGTCCGCCCGGATAGCCCGCTAAAAATCCGGTTTGATAAGCTTGACGAATCGCCTGACTTGCCCAGTGTCGAGTTGGCACATCGGCAAATTTTCCGCCCGTGCGTATCTCTGGCGCATCCGGAAAGGCTTTACCTAGCATGGCGGCAAACTCAGCCCTAGTTACAGGGGCATTGGGTTGAAAACGGTTATCTGGATAACCACGAATAATCTGCTGCTGTGCTAACTGTTCAATACACGATTGCGCCCAATTTCCTTGGATATCACTCAGCCGCGTTTGAGCGTAAGCTAGGGTTGGCAGCCATAAGGCTAAGCACAAGCCCAAGATAAACAGAAACATTAACCAAGCCTGATGCCCACAAGCACGGCTAAAAGCAACTAGCCCATTGGCAAAGGCTGTAAATAATGTTTTGACCAACTGTTTCATAAAAGGAGCAAATCTAGAGATATCACTATTCTATTGACGGGCTACACACCTTCCTGATCAGGAATGACTCGCTGAGTTAGGCAAAGGTTGCCAAAGCGACTTATCGCCATGGGCTGTCGGATCAAGACTGGGAGAGTCGTTTTGAGTTTTGGGACTCTGACTGATTTGGAACGTTACTCCGAAACTTTTTGTATTTTTGGCTACAAACATTTTTGTATTGTCGGTCAATGACATGGCGAATTGGCATAATATTTTAAGTTTTTCAACATTTTCCGGCTGGGGTACTCCCAAGACTTACCCAAAAATTTCACATTTAAGGTGTATTTTGTGAGTAATACTGTCTTTAAGTCAGGAATCTTAGCTGATCTCCCCCATTTCCTCATGATTTCCCCAGCAGGTTTTGGGATCAAGAACCTTAAACGGCTGAACTCATCTCCATCGGCTAGGTTAACAAAACTTGGCGTTAACTAATGGGGGTTTGGGGGTGGATAAGTCCCTCGCTATAAATAAGGGCGATTTAAAACAACGTAGTTGTTGCGCCCGACATTTTAGCGACGGGATACAGCCACCCCCAAGCTGATTTTATCCGGTCAAACAGGCGTA
>NZ_JAVKBY010000244.1:0-11863 GCF_040222985.1 Coleofasciculus sp. F4-SAH-05 | reverse complement strand
CGCTTGTTTATCCCGTATGTCTGCTGTAAATGCGTATTCCATTGAGACTTGTTGAATTTATTATCCCAGAGGAGATGATTGGCTGTCTCACATACGCAGACATGGAATATAGATGAGTATTCAGCTAGGAACATTTCCAATTGAGTCTTACCCAATGGATTTAACTCTTTAGCTGGAGTAGGCAGTCCTTTACAGTATGTGATGGTAGCCATTGATTCGACCTGTCAACGCAACTTCGGGTATTATATACAATGACAGCCAAAAATGTTTCCGACTAAAATATCTACTCATTTTTGAATAGACATGAGGAGGTATGATCGGGGATTATGTTACAGTTTCTAACCCTTCACTTCTCCTTCATTTCGTTTGAGGACATGGTTCGAGGGCATGGTGCGTGAGTTAACTTCCGCAGCTTCCGCAGCTTCCCCTGCTTCCGCAGCTTCCCCTGCTCCCCCTGCTTCCGCAGCTTCCGCAGCTTCCCCTGCTCCCCCTGCTCCCCCTGCTTCAAGAGCTCCCCCTGCTTCCCCTGCTTCAAGAGCTCCCCCTGCTCCCCCTGCTCCCGCAGCTTCCCCTGCTTCCCCTATCTCTGATGAGACAAACACCTGCTACCGACGCGATCGCACTACTAATTGACCTAGCCCAACGCGGAGAAATCGATCCCTGGGATGTTCAGGTGATTGAAGTGATTGATCGCTATCTCAGTAGCCTCCCTTGGGGGAATGATGCCCAAATCAATCCCCGTGACACCGATTTGTCCCAATCCGGACAAGCATTTTTATGGGCGTCAATGCTTGTCTTACTCAAAGCCGACACGCTACAACGTTTAGAGGAACCCGAAGAACCCGAATTCAGTGATACCGAAGCGGAAATCGAATCCACGAGTGAACAGCGCTTACCCTTATATTTAGAACGCCATATCCGTCGTCGCACGGCTGCACCCCCGCCCAAAAAACGCCCCGTCACCCTAAACGAGTTGATTGAGCAATTGCAGCAAATGGCAGATCAACTCGAAGCCACCCCCACACCCATTCGTTCCACCCGCCGACAATCTCTATCACGAGGACAAGCGGCACAAGCTATCACCCAACTGGCTCACGATGAAAATCTCACCGACATTGCTAAACGCCTAGAACAGTTTATTTCCGGTCATTGGCATGAAATAGCTGCCGGAAAAGATTGGCTGAATCTAGAGCAATTGCTAGAGTGGTGGACGGTATCACCAACAGTATCGACGAATGACAATCGCCCAAGGGCTGTTGATACCACTAAACCCCTAGTCAGCGATCGAGTCGGTGTGTTTTGGGCGCTGCTCCTGTTATCGGCTCAGTCTAAGGTGGAATTATCCCAAGCGGAATTCTACCAAGACTTAAAAATTCGGACGCTGGGGTAAATCAATCAGGGGTGTTATCTGGGATTCCGATTGGCAGCTTAATCGGCTGTTCAACACTTGATAGAATGCACCAACACCAGTCTCATGAACCGCATCTTGCCTTTTGCCTCCTGGCTTCAGGCAAGAGCATTCAGATACTCATGTATACGGTATGTAGCCTCCTACATACTTACCCAGGTCAGTGGTGCATAGTGATTGATTAGGTATCGGTAGTCACTCAAACTTTTGTGAACCTACCCCTTTGTCACCTGATCTCTGTCATTTTTCCCGGTATATAGGATGAGTCTTGACAACGGTTCAACGTCCTGAAGGAAGGGCAACCGCTGAGCATCAGACTCTATTGACCAACTTGAACATTTGTGGCATAGCTTGAGGAAGATAATTTTATGAAAGCCATGATTCTGGCAGCCGGTAAGGGGACTCGGGTTCGCCCCATTACCTATACCATTCCCAAACCATTGATTCCCATCCTGCAAAAACCTGTAATGGAGTTTTTATTAGAACTTCTAAGGCAGCATGGTTTTGACCAAGTTGTGGTTAACGTCTCTCACTTAGCTCATGAAATTGAAGGCTACTTCCGGGACGGTCAACGATTTGGTGTCGAAATTACCTATTCATTTGAAGGTCGAATTATCGATGGTCAACTGGTAGGAGAAGCCTTGGGTTCTGCAGGTGGCATGCGTAAGATCCAAGACTTTTATCCCTTTTTTGACGACACCTTTGTTGTCCTTTGTGGGGATGCTCTGATTGATCTCGATCTGTCTGCTGCTGTCAAGTGGCATAAAGAAAAAGGTTCTGTGGCTACAATTGTGACCAAACCCGTGCCGCGAGAGCGAGTCTCTAGCTACGGTGTGGTGGTGACTGACGAAAGCGGTCGGATTAAAACTTTCCAGGAAAAACCCTCGGTAGAAGAAGCTCTCAGCACCAATATCAATACGGGCATTTATATTTTTGAACCCGAAGTCTTAGATTATATTCCATCTGGTCAGGAATATGACATCGGCGGCGATTTATTTCCCCAATTAGTGGAAATGGATGCGCCCTTTTATGCCGTATCAATGGATTTCCAGTGGGTGGATATTGGCAAAGTTCCCGACTATTGGCATGCGGTTCGGGGTGTGTTGACGGGAGACATTAAAAATGTCTCGATTCCCGGTAAGCAAGTGGCTCCCGGTGTTTACACCGGATTAAATGTAGCGGTCAATTGGGACAAAGTGGATATCACCGGACCGGTTTACATTGGCGGCATGACCCATATTGAAGATGGTGCAAAAATTATTGGTCCATCGATGATTGGTCCGAATTGCTGGATCTGTAAAGGCGCAACGGTTGATAACAGCGTTATTTTTGAATATTCCCGCTTGGGTGCAGGCGTTCGGTTGGTCGATAAGCTGGTCTTTGGACGCTACTGCGTGGATAAGACGGGTGCAACAATTGACGTGCAAGCGGCTGCCCTCGATTGGCTGATTACGGATACCCGCCAGACACTTCCATCCCAAGATCCCGAAGAAAAGCAAGCGATTGATGAAATTCTTCTGGGTCAAAATGGTTAGTCCATAACCTGTGAGTTGCTCACCCAACCATTCATGTTGTTGGTTGGGTGGGCAATTCCACCGTATTTAGGGTCGGCTGAATAAGTATTGTGGTGGGGTTAGGGAGCTCTTGAAGCTCTTGAAGCTCTTGAAGCAGGGGAAGCAGGGGGAGGAGAATGGTACTTTTCCTGATTCCAACACTTATTCCGCAACTTCTCGCTAAGAAGACAGATAAGTATAACTACTCAGACTCTTCTGGTAGTTTTGCAGCAACCGTTGGGATTCTGCCAAGGTAATGCTATTGTCTTGTAGAGCTTGTTCGGTGCGACGACGAATGCTTTCAACTAAGTCCTCAGCGTCGTACTGTACATAACTCAATACTTCTGTTATGGTATCTCCCTTAACCAGATGCTCAATTTCATAGCCTCTGGGTGTGAGTCGAATATGGACAGTATTAGTGTTGCCAAACAGGTTGTGTAAATTGCCCATAATTTCTTGGTAAGCTCCGACTAAAAATAAGCCGAGGTAATAGGGTTCTCTGGTTTGAGGATGAGAGGTTGTTCCTGATTTCTCTAGAACAGTCGATTGAGTTACCTTATCCGTAAACTCCCCACCACTACCCTGGTTTTCCTGTACTTTCGCTTTTCTTAATGGATGCAGTTCCAGCACGGATTTAACATCCCGCAGGTCGATAAACTGGTTAATTTTGCCGTCACTGTCACAGGTCAAATCGGCTAAGATCCCTCGACAGGTGGGTTCCTCATTCAGCCGATGGATAGGCATAATCGGAAAGAGTTGGTTCATCGCCCAGGAATCGGGAACTGATTGAAAGACCGATAAGTTGACGTAATAAATTGACGCCATTGTTTTTTCTAAGTCTTCCAGATCACTAGGTACATAGTCCTGAGTTCTCACAATATTGAGAATGTTCTCACAGCACGCCCAGTACAATTGTTCGGCTCTAGCCCGTTGAGTCAGGCTGAGATAACCGAGATTGAACAGGCTTTTGGCTTCTTCATTAAATTGAATGGCGTCGTGGTAGGCTTCTTGGTAATTTTCGACAGTGATATTTCCGTAAGTTTCCCAGAGGTTACGGATAATCAGATGTTCGTTCTCGTGAGCAGGTACAGGTTCTCCAGAGAGAACATCGCTGGTATTGAGGACATCAAAGATGAGTACGGATTGATGAGAGGCGATCGCGCGACCACTTTCACTAATTAACACCGGGGCGGGAATCTGACGAGCTTCACAGGCTTCCTTCACCTCGGCAACGATATCGTTGGCATAATTCTGCATGTTGTAGTTTTTCGAGGCGTGGAAGCTGGTTTTAGAGCCGTCATAATCAATGGCTAAGCCACCCCCCACATCCAAATAGTTCATATTAGCGCCCAAGGCACGCAGCTCGACATAGATTTGACTGGCTTCTCGAATCGCATCTTTAATCACGCTAATGGCAGAGGTTTGAGAGCCAATATGAAAGTGCAATAACTGCAAGGCGTTGAGCAATCCAGCATCCCGGAGTTGATTGACACCCGAAAGGATCTCCGGAAGCGTCAGACCAAACTTAGCGCGATCGCCTGTGGATTCTCCCCAACGCCCACTCCCTTTTGTACTCAGTTTGGCTCGTACACCGACTATCGGCTCAATACCTAGTTTTGCCGAAATGTCAATCACAAGCTGGACTTCTTCGAGTTGCTCAATCACAATAATCGGTTTTTGTCCCAACCGCATCGATAGCAGTGCCGTTTCGATATATTCTCGGTCTTTGTGACCATTACAGATAAGCAGAGCGCCATCGGTTTTTAAGGTGGCTAGTGCAATCATCAGTTCAGGTTTAGAACCCGCTTCTAAGCCAAACTGATAGGGGTGTCCAACCTGCACCAACTCTTCGACCAGATGTCGGTGCTGATTACACTTGACCGGATAAACCCCCTGGTAACAACCTGGGTAATTATAGCGAGCGATCGCCTTGGCAAAACAAGCATTTAAGCGCTCAATGCGATCGGCAAGGATATCGGAAAAGCGAATTAATAACGGCAGTTCCAGATTACGTCCTTTGAGCGCTTCCACTAATTCAAACAAATCCAGGGAACCGCCGCGATCGCCTTTGGGGGAAACCGTCACCTGACCGACGGCGTTAATCGAAAAGTAGGGTTCTCCCCATCCCTGAATCCGATAAAGTTTCTCACTCTCCTCAATCGTCCAAGTTGGGCGTGATGATCTGCCATGAGGTAAGCGAGTGTGAGCAGGAATATCCGGGTGATGCGGTTGCTGCTTTTGCTCGCGAATGCTAATTGTAGATGTTAGCTCTCCTGTCATACTCTTCGCTCACCCTTTAAACTATGCCTTGCGATTGTTAATGCTAGCGCATCTCGGTAATGGCATTGAGAGGATTTTTGTCATGTTGTCCAAGAAACCATGTTAAAATTCCTTCAGCATAGTGGTTTCTCTACTCTCAAGGCGCAAAGCGTCGCGTTTTCAAGTTGATCCTGACTGTAAAGGGCGTCAATGCTCAATTCATCTGACCATTCTTCCGAACAGCACAATTACCCACAGGTATTACAGCAGCTCGTTAACAGGTATCCCTTTGTCTTTTGGGGAACAATCTGGGGCTTTCTCGTCTTGATTGGCACTGTGGCAGCAGTTGGTTTACTCAATCCTGGGCGGATTGAGTCAAATAAATCTGTGCCGAAACCCTTGGTCTCAACGATTTTGGAATCAACCGCAAGACAGACACCCTTATCGAACTCTCCGATCACCTCTTCGACAGAAAACTCTTCACCAAAAGAAGGTTTACCCCTTGCTTTATTTTTGGGTTTAGCCTTTGGTTGTGCTGCCGGTTCTTGGTTAGTCACTCAGGCGTTTAGGCAATCTACTCAACGTCGTCAAGTTATCAAACCGTCTAAATCAACCCGGCGCAAAAAACGGCGACGCCCCGTAAATCACCGTCAAGTTTCCCAATCCCCGCAATCGGCGGCGAAGACACAAGCAATCCAGACGCTGGACTCTTCCCAGCCCGTTGCTTATGATTTAGACACTGAAGTAACTGTCGTACCTGATCAAGAAAAAAATCCGTTGGATAAGGATGAGCAGAGTCTTGCCGAAATGCTGGATTTACGCAAACGTGAGTCTCTAGCGTCGATAATGCGGCGAAGTTTGTCTACAGGGCGAGACATTTCTCTGAGTCAAACATCAAGTTATTTAAATAACAAGTGACATCCTCCCACACCAAATTGAAAATTATGGTGTGGGTCCTCCCCAAATCACTTTGAGGATTTCCTGGTTATTCCCTTTCGGGGTTTCGCCACTTGGATGGTTTTGAGTTACCTCAACCCCCGGTAGATCGGCTGCACAGGCAGTTTCCTTTCCCGATAGCCCATCGGTACTAATTAACTTTATCCCTCGGTTTCTGATTACCTGAGTGCGTCTACGTTGCAGCAATTTAAGCTTGCTTTGTAGCGCCTTAAAAAACTTAGGCGGCTTGACAACAACTCCATCGCTGGTAGCCAAAAACTTCTCTAATCCCACATCTACCCCAATTGGGTGTCCATGAGGTCTTGGATTAGGGACACTGACATCACACTGAATATTGATACATGCATACCATTTATCGGCTTTCCTGGTAATTCGCACCTGTTTAACCGTAAAACCCGATGGAATAGGGCGGTGCAGGTTGATTGGAATTGTTCCCAGTTTTGGCAGCTTTACATGAAGGTTCGTTACTGGATTCTCCTTAAATTGAGGGAATAGCAACGACTTAAACTGCCCAATCTTCTTGAACCTAGGAAAGCCAAACCCGCGAGATTTAAAGTAATCCCAGGCTTTATGCAGTTGCTTTATTGCCTGCTGAAGAACTTGAGAGGGAACTTCCCTTAGCTTGGGGTATTCCTTCTTAACCTTTGGCAGGTTGTTGAGCTGCCTTAGTTCACCGGGAAATGGAGTATCTGCTGGAATGATGTACTCTTTTGCTAGAGAGCATCTATCAATCAAACATTTGCGACTATTGCACCAATCCTTTATCTCCCCCAGTGCATAGTTATAGGCACGGCGGCAAGTTTCCATCCACTCAATCAACCGTTGTTGTTGAGTGGCGTCTGGGTAGATTCGGTAGCAATAGTTAAATGTCAGCATGCCCCTATCATAAGACGTTTATTAGAGAGTTGCTTAGCTGTAAATGTTAATTTAGGTAGCATTGAGTTACCTAAATTAACGTTGGGGAGTCGTGTATCCCAACGCTGAATCTTATGTTACAGCGTGGGTCTTACGACTCCCCAAACCCCTGCCAAGATAAATTCTGGATTATCCATTATAATTTCCTTTTCTCTGTTCCCTGTTCCCTGTTCCCTGTTCCCTGTTCCCTGAAAGGATGTGCTTCCTGAAGCGCTAATACGACGAAGGACATACGATAAAGGACAAATGACACCCCTTATAAGGGAGATGAACTTAATTGCGCTAAACTCCAATCGGGTCGTAAGTTTTTCGCTTGGCGCAGATAAGGGTGATAAATCTCAGTTTGGCTCACTGGGGTATTAATGTGGATAAGGCATCGGATACAGCGTTCCAGGCTTCCTTCTACATGCATTTGCTGGAGATCCAGTAATGCTACATTGTCCCAATGAGGACGTTCGCGTGCGATCGCGGCAGGAAAAATCGTATCCAAATCCCGTGTCGTTGTAAAGATTACACTGATCATTTCCTCGTGGTCGATCTGATTATGGGTTTCTATCTCATCTAAAAGTTCTGTTACAGCCTCTCGAATTGCTGCAACCGTATTTTCTGACACCGTTGTTGCCCCACGAATCGCTCGAACACGCCACTCCACTGTTGATATCCTCCTAAAAAGTTTTGAGTTTTGACCCTTCGCTTCGCTCAAGGGAATCTGGTTTGTAGGGGCGGGTTTAGGGATTTTCGTGCCAGCTATTGATGGTAACCTTTGTACCAAACCCGCCCTGACTAAGTTTTGAGCTTTGACCCTTCACTTCGGAAAGAGGGCATGGCGCGTGAGTTAACTCTTTTGTTTCCCCTGCCCCCCTGCACCTGGAGAAAAACTCCTAAGGTCGATAGAGCCAAAGCGGTTGACCACTGGTCGATAGTTCAAATTCTAACCAATTTATCCCTGCCGATAACCCAGAGTTCATCCGACCCGTATTACCAGGAATCAAACGACTCAAGAGGCGCTTAGGTTCTTCAATCGTCTCACATTTTGTTTTCTCTGGGTCAAGACCCACCAGTTCGGCTGCCCAGCGACGGGCATCTTCCTCCGTTCCGAGGCGATCAACCACCCCTAAATCCAAGGCTTGCTGACCCGTAAAAATTCGACCATCAGCAAAGCTTCTCACCGTTTCCACCGCCAGGTTTCGTGCTTCAGCAACGGTTTGCACGAACTGCTGATAACTCGTATCAATCATCTCTTGCAGAATCGTCTTTTCGGGGTCAGTAAGTTCGCGGTCAAACCCCAGAATATCTTTGTAGGGACCCGATTTAACAACTTTGAAGGAAACCCCAATCTTATCCAAGAGGCGTTCTAGATTATTACCGCGCAGGATAACGCCAATGCTTCCTGTAATCGTACCGGGGTTGGTCACAATATGTTCAGCTCCCATACCAACGTAAACTCCCCCAGAGGCGGAGATATTCCCAAAACTGGCAATAATTTTCACCTTCTCCCGCAGGCGCATCAAGGCGCTGTAGATTTCCTGAGAGTCACCAACGGTGCCGCCAGGACTGTCAATTCGCAACAGTAAGGCAGGAAATTTCTTTTCTTCCACGGTTTTGAGCGCGTCTAGTACCCGTTGGCGAGTATTACCAGCAATCAAACCCGTGATTTCGATGCGAGCAATTTGTTTACGCGATTTAGGCTTAAAGGGCCAGGGCATATCGTTTCAAAAATAGGGATGTAGACACGAAGCGGTGTCCCGCCACGTTAAATACGTTAGCCAGCGTGAGAACCGCTATATTACTTTACCAGTTTGCACGATCTCAGACTTTTTGTCCGAATCATGTTTTCAGCACAGACCTGTCGAATGACGAAGGACGAAGGACAAAGGACAATAACCCATGACATTTTTGTATCGTTTGCTTAACATAAAGTAAAAATTTAGTACAATCTATGTAAAGAATCATAAAGAAATATATCGGGTTGATCCCCAACGTTGATAATAAACACGATCTCATGCAGCTCAAAATAACCAACCAATCCCCTTTTGCCCCCTTAAAGGGCGCACGCCGTGCGCCCCTACTGTTGATTGCACCGTTTTTCCTGTGGGGGACAGCGATGGTGGCGATGAAAGGCGTCATTCCCGATACAACTCCTCTATTTATGGCAGGGGTGCGCTTAGTCCCTGCTGGAGTGCTTATCCTAATTGCAGCGTCGATGATGGGGCGTCCTCAGCCTAAAGGGTGGGCAGCTTGGTTATGGATTAGCCTGTTTGCGCTAATAGATGGTGCTTTATTTCAAGGATTTCTAGCCGAGGGCTTAGTGCGAACCGGGGCTGGCTTGGGTTCGGTGATGATTGATTCTCAGCCTTTAGCTGTAGCCTTACTGTCAGGTTGGCTTTTTGGTGAAATTATTGGTCTGTGGGGTGGCATAGGACTGGCAATTGGTATTGTGGGCATTAGTTTGATTGGGTTGCCCGATGCCTGGATTGTGAGCCTGCTCCATGGCAATATGACAACTGTGGAATTGAGTTGGCAGCATCTGTTTCAAAATGGGGAATGGCTGATGTTACTGGCGTCCCTGTCGATGGCTGTGGGAACGGTACTGATTGGCTTTATCTGTCGATATGCCGATCCGATTGTGGCGACAGGTTGGCACATGATTTTAGGCGGATTACCCTTGTTTGCGCTTTCGGGTATGTGGGAATCTCAACAGTGGGTGAATATTGACTTAAGTGGCTGGATGGCACTGGCTTACTCAACAATATTTGGTAGTGCGATCGCCTACGGGTTATTCTTCTACTTTGCCTCTAAGGGGAATCTCACCAGTCTCAGCGCATTGACGTTTCTGACTCCTGTCTTTGCTCTGCTATTTGGCAATCTGTTTTTAGGGGAAGTCTTGAGTTCCCTGCAATGGGTAGGCGTCAGTTTGACGTTAGTGAGTATCTATTTGATTAATCAGCGTCAGGAAATTGCTCAGGGATTAACATCATTCCGCCAAGCCTGGACGACTGTCAATCAAACCGTTACCGCCGAACCCTTAACGACTCGCGATCGCATTATCCGCAGTTTGAAGGCGATGGGGTTAATTGCTTTACCGATCAAACTCCAGGATTCTGAAGTAGAAGGATTACCCCGCTAACCTATTTCAGCACTATAAAACGCGAATCTCCTTTTGGAGAGGAGAAGCCTACAGTTTAGCCCTTCGACTCCGCTCAGGGCTAAACTTTGATTGACTGTAGGAGTGCGTCACGAGCAAGGATTTGAGCTATCTTGGAGTGAGACTACAATCGGCAAACTATCATGGCAAACCCTTCAAGTTCCTAATTTCCCTATGACTTGCCATCGCTCCCCCGTACTTCTAGCTGCCTACATGACCTGCCTGGGCGGGTTTATGGGTATTGGCTCTTTTGTGGGATTAAATCCTGCGATCGCCCATTCATCGGTTAACCTATCCCACCCCCTACTCCTCGCCCAATCCCCTAAAGGCATTGAGGAATTACCCCTGCAAGTGGGTAGTCGAGGCGAAACCGTGCAAGCCTTACAGACTCGGCTGAAAAAGCTAGGCTACTATGAGGGCGATACTGATGGCGTCTATGGAGACACTACCAGGCTTGCCGTTATTGAATTTCAAGAGTCAATCGATCTCAACGCTGATGGTGTTGTTGGTTTAACAACATGGACTAAGCTGCAAGCAGCGGCGGCGGAAGTTCCTGAACCTGATAATTCTCCGGCGGAAGTAGAAAACGCCCAGGAGGACAACCAAAATGCTGAAAAAGCTCAATCCAACAGCAAGCGCAAGCAACTCTTGTGGATACTCGCAGGTTTGTCTGGAACCTTAGTCGTATTTGGTGGAGGCTTATTCTTTTTAATCAAGGTATTGGATAGTCCCAAAAAAGGGCAAGCCTCTGCAAAAGCCGAGGAGTCTCCGCCCTCTTCTCCTCCAGAGGAACCGGAACCGCCTATGGTAATGTCGAGTAACAATAGGCTAGACTCATCACCCGCCGAATCGGTTGACACCCCAATTCCTCCCTCTGAATCCTATACCAACGGGTACAATCCTTCAGCGTTGAGTGTTACTGATTCCCCATCGATTAAACCGCCATCCCATGTTGAACCCTCAACTAACGCCGCACTCACGAAACCGAAGCATCGGCTGGCGAAGAAAAATGGGATTAACCAATTAATTAAAGACATACAAGACTCTGATCCAGCCAAACGACGTAAAGCAATTTGGGAACTAGCACAACGGGGAGATTCCAGGGCGGTACAACCGTTGGTAAATCTAATGCTAGAGTCTGATTCTCAACAGCGCAGCTTAATTGTAGAGGCGCTATCCCAAATTGGTATGAAGACACTCAAACCAATGAATCGAGCATTAGCGCTTTCCCTACAGGATGATAATCCCCAAGTGCGTAAAAACGCGATTCGGGATGTGACATTGATGTATGAATTAGTGGCACAAATTAGTCAGTTATTATCCTATGCCTTAGATGATCCGGAGGCTGATGTTCAGGAAACAGCGCGTTGGGCATTGAGTCAGCTCGAACGAATTCGCACACCCGCGACAGCGAATAGTTTACCCCCTTCCCATAGTCCTCTGAGTTTTTCTGAGAATCAACGACAAGAACCACCCCTGTTTGAATAGGGCTAGCAACTGTAACCTAATTTCTGATCGTATCTACTCACTTCTGCTCACTTTTGGGTAGAGATGAGTAGAGGTGATAAACATTCTCCCTGAACCGTTCTTGCCAGTTAGGGATAGCCTTCAATTTTTCCTTCTGCC
>NZ_JAVKBY010000232.1:0-47362 GCF_040222985.1 Coleofasciculus sp. F4-SAH-05 | reverse complement strand
GTCATTGGTCATTGGTCATTGGTCATTGGTCATTGGTCATTGGTCATTGGTCATTGGTCATTGGTCATTGGTCATTGGTCATTGGTCATTGGTCATTGGTCATTGGTCATTGGTCATTGGTCATTGGTCATTGGTCCTTTGTCCTTTGTCATTGGTAAGGGTTTGAGCGGTATTTACATAAATTCATATCGTTGAGTTCATGTTTTCCAACCTACTTACTTTGGTTTAAAGTGAGAAGAATAATGAGTAATATGACAATGAATCGACTGCAAAAAGCTATTACAGTTTTCGGCATAACTGCCACAGTGAATGTTTTAGGTATCCTTGCTTCTATTGACCCAAACGGGACATTATTTAGTATAGCGACTGCTCAGGCGGGACAAACTGGGGAAGAGGAGGTGCTGGTTAGGTCTACAGCGAGGGATGTTCACGTTCCACTCTCAGAATCACCCCATCAACTTACCCAGTCGAATCCTGCGCCAGGAATGAGCCGTCCTGTGACGGATGACCTTGATGTTAGTCTTTTAGCTAAAACCGTTGCGAAGTTTATTCAAGCTGAACGCTATCAAACGGAATCTGAAATGCAATTCAGCTTTGAGGCACAGGGTTTTACAGGTCAATTTTCGGTGTTGGTTAAAACAATTGCCCAATCTCCCCAGCAGTTTCGCACCGAAATTTCTACACCTGAGTCGGGGGAATTTGCCCAACCGAGTTATATTGTGGTTTCTGACGGGAGTCAGGTATGGATATATAACCCAGAATTAAAGCAATACGCCGTGAGCGATTATGCACAATTTAATCAGTCGAATGATAGCTTTTTAATTGGCTTTTCTTCGATGTTATTCCTGGAAATGTCTGCCCCATTCCGGCAAGCTTTTGCTGACGGAGAAGTTTCGTCAGAGGGGATCATTGAACAGCTTGAATCAGTTTTTCAGGCGGAAGGTGATCTGCCATTGCAGGGTAATCGCCTAAATCAAGAGGGGCAAGATTATTATACTTATAGTTATCAGGATCGCGAAGCTGGATTTACGTTTACATTTTTGGTGGAACCGAATACAGCAGAAGTGACTCAGCTACAAATGAGTGGAAAAGCAGATGGAATGGATATCAAGGTGACTGAACAAATTCTTGACCGTGTACCCTCTCCTAGGGTGGCGGCTGATATCTTTACCTTTGTGCCACCAGCCGGGGTCATGCAAGTGGAATCTATGGCAATTGACATTTTTTAGATAATGTCTGAGGATTAGTAAGAGTTGGCATTTGACTTTTTTTGTACAGGACTTACGCAGCCACACCAAATATATTGGTTAAGGTGCGTTACGCTTCGCTAACACACCCTACATATAGACTTTTTGCGTAAGTCCTATTGATTCATCTTGAAGTAGATTACAACTTAATTAGCTATGACCTTGATTAATAGACCCCTGAGAATTATCGCGATCGCGTTTTTTTCCAGCCTACTACTGTTTGTGTATGGCTGTCAGCAAGCGAACAATGTGACTGAGGAACCTGTAACTGAACCTCAAGAAGAAGTGACGGAACAACAAGCTAGCACCGCTACTGCGATCATCAACAGCACAACCGATCCCTCAGCAGTTTTGGGAGAGGCTGAGTTTACCACAACGGCGGACGCTATGTTGATTGAAGTAATGATGACCAATGCGCCAGCAGGAGAACACGCTTTCCACATCCATGAAACCGGGAATTGTGCGGAGCAAGGGAATGCGGCTGGCGGTCATTTTAATCCCGATGATGTGAAACATGGATTAATTACCGAAGATGGCTTTGAAAATGCTCATGCGGGAGATTTAGGCAATATTACGATTGCTGAAGATGGTACGGGGACAAAAAGTCTAACGGTTGAGAAACTCATGTTTACTGAAGGGAATTATGCGATTGGGAATCTGTCGGTGATTCTTCATGACAAACCTGATGATTTTGGTCAGCCGACGGGTAATGCTGGCGGACGAGTTGGCTGTGGAATTATTGAGGTGACTGACTCGTAGGAGTTGAATAAAATCCAATCGGGTTAGGGATTTGTTTGCTTACCTTGAAATCCAATGGCTTGTCATCGAAGCCTTGCTCTAGCTGTTTACAATGATTCATGAAGGTAAATCCCCAATTTCTTTAAGAAGTCGGGGATTTAAATCTCAAATGACGCGATCGCAGATTGCAGCTATAATATTATCAGTGTTGTTCCCTGTGGCTGGATCGGATTATGCTCCACTTTAAAAAACTACTTGATACAATTACTTTAGCCCTTGCGGACTGGGAAACGTTACATCAGACAATATTAATCCCTAACACCTATTTCCACCACAAGACTTATTCAACCTATCTAACTTAATAATAGTAAGGATTATCGGGTTCAGGTACTGTTTCAATCTCACTCGCGTCAATCACCAATTGCCGTTTATCTTGTAATGTTTCTGTCATCATTTCTCCTTTAACTTTTATCCAGGTATCCGGTTTATAAGCGTTACGATTTCCCTTAAGTTTCACGGGTAAACTGACTGGATAAGCATCCGCTGCACAGCAGGTAATCACAAAGCGAGTTACTAATAAATAGTTCGAGGATAGGTTTTGGGGATAAACGACAAACCCTTTAACATTAACCGCTTGACCCGCATATTCATCAGGTTCAGGATAAACACTCAGGGTGCGAATCCATTCAATCAGCGATCGCGCTTCGGGTTTGCTGGCGCTGCGAAAGGATTGAGGCTGGGTGCGGGTGGTGGTTAAAGATTCCATGACACCACGTTGAATGGCTGTCTGGCTGGTGAAGACTTTGGGTTCGACTAATAACCCTAGAATCGCTGTGGCTAGCAGTAATCCTGTACTCCAACCCGGTGGAAACCAGCTAATATGTTGCATCATCGGCATGGTTTTGGGATTTCGGGGTGGTAATTGACCGATGACTTGAATGGCTTTTAACACCGCCAATACTAGCAAAAGTATCCCGGTTCCTAGAACTAAGCCAAAGTAATTCGGGTGAATGAGTAACTGTAATTCGCCAGTGATCCAGTATTGAATCAACAAAATACCCCATATTCCTAGGGTGATAATATCAAGGATGGGGAGTAAAAGACGTTGTTTTTTAATCATTGGTCATTCATCATTCGTCATTGGTCATTGGTCATTGGTCATTGGTCATTCGTCATTCGTCATTGGTCGTTTGTCAAATAATTCTCTCATGCAAAATTTAGTCAGGGCGGGTTTTGAACAAACATTATTATCAATGGCGAAACGCTAGTCCCTAAACCCGCCCCTACAAACCTTTCTAACTAACTCAGATGTAAGTTAACCATTAAGGTGAGCAAAAAGGTTAATTGGGCGGCGAGGGCAAATAAGTAAAGAATTGTCCTAGCTTTAAAGACGGAGAACATTAAACCAATTGCCTTGATGTCTATCATTGGACCAAAGACTAAAAAGGCTAATAATGAACCACTGGTAAAGGTTGAAGCAAAGGCGAGGGCGAAGAAGGAGTCAACCGTTGAACATATAGAAACGACGGCGGCTAATAGCATCATCGCCAAAATTGAGGTGACAGGACCCGAACCCAAACTGAGGATGATTTCACGGGGAACAGCGACTTGAATCGTCGCCGCGATCGCACTCCCAATAATTAACACTGCGCCTAACTCGCGTAACTCTTGCACCGTATTGTCAAGGAACAAACGCCAGCGATCGGACCAAGGCTTTCGGGCGGGGGTAGCGGCGAGTGAAGCTTGCAGAACTGTTGCATCCATGGGGAGGGGAGTTCCCGGTTGACCCAGTAAAAATGTACCGGATTGCAGGAGGGCGGGTTCCGGTTCCTGTTGCGGTGACGGTTTGATTATTTGTTCTCTGGGAAGCACCATGGAACGGGTAACAGCCTGTTGCAACAAAGGGTGCATATCTTTTTGAATGCTGAAGACGCAACCGATAACAATCGCAATACCCAGGGAAAATAAGACCCGTAAGACCACAATTTCCGGCTGATCGCGAAAAGCTACCCAGGTTGACCAAATCACAATTGGGTTAATTGTCGGGGCGGCTAGCAAAAAGCCGATGGACACCGATACGGGTGCGCCTTGTAGCAGTAACCGCCGGGACACGGGTACATTCCCGCATTCACACACCGGGAAGAAAAATCCCGCACAACTCCCCACAACCGCACCGAGGAAGGGGTTCTTCGGTAAAGCAGCAATCAACCGTCCCTCATCGACGAATAAAAGCAGCAAGCCGGAAAATAAGACGCCAATGAGTAAAAATGGGATTGCCTCGACCAGCAAACTCAAGAAAAGGGTAAAGGCGTTGTTTAGCTGACTCATGCGTTTCGCGATCGAGGGTGTTTTTACACGTAAGCGCTATTGTATCAGATAGTTTACAGCCAGTGAGGGCAACGGGGATCAAGGGAGACTTAGTACCATTCACGGTGCAATAAATCAAATCAGGATTTACTGTTCCCTGTTCACTAATCTCAACCGTTAACTTTAACTTTGTCTGACTACTTAGGACATTTCAGGAATGACAACCAATTACTTAGAATCAGAAAAGGCTCGTCTAATTGCGTTTTATCTGCCGCAATTTCATCCGATTCCTGAAAATGATCAAGCCTGGGGAAAAGGGTTTACAGAATGGACAAATATTGCCAAAGCCAAGCCGTTATTCCCCGGACACGACCAACCTAAAATTCCGGCTGATTTAGGATTTTATGACTTGCGTTTACCCGAAGCCCGACAAGCGCAAGCGGATCTGGCAAGGGCGTATGGAATTGAAGGGTTTTGTTATTGGCATTACTGGTTTGGGGGTAAGCGGGTTTTAGAACGACCGTTTAATCAGGTCTTAAAATCAGGTGAGCCAAATTTTCCGTTTTGTTTAGCTTGGGCAAATCAAACTTGGACGGGAATTTGGCACGGTTGTCCGGATCGGGTTTTAATTGAGCAAACGTATCCTGGTTTGGCAGATTATACGACTCATTTTTATACCCTATTGGAGGCGTTTACTGACCCTCGTTATATCACGGTTGAGGGTAAACCTTTATTTCTGGTTTATAATCCGGAGGAGTTGCCAGATCCGAAAATTTTTACGGACTGTTGGAGAGACTTAGCGATTAAATCTGGGTTAAAGGGACTCTATTTAATTGGAGTTTCCCGACATGAATACTGGTTTCCTGAACCTAATGGGTTTGATGCGTCTATTATTATCAATCCGGATTATGTTTTTACACAAGATTCAGCCCGAATTTTTCCAGAGAAGCAGGGTTTAACTAAAGTTAAGCAAAAGTTCAGTGCGTTTTCATCGCGGAGGTTCTACCAAAAATATAAACAGTTTTCGGATTATCCGCTACTTTATTCTTATGAAAAAGCGATTAAGTGTGCGTTTAAGGGAAGTCATCCGTATTTTGTGACTTATCCCTGTATTTTTCCGAACTGGGATAATACGCCGAGAACAGGTATCTATGGGTTGGTGTTTCTCAAATCAACGCCGGATTTGTTTAGAGTTCATCTGCAAGAGGCGATTGAAACGGTATCGGAAAGGGAATCTGAAAAGCGGCTAATTTTTATCCGTTCGTGGAATGAATGGGCGGAAGGTAATTATTTGGAACCTGATCTGAAATTTGGCAAGGCATTTTTAGAGGTTATTCGCGATGAAATTTATAGTTGAAATAAAAATCAGAATCTGCGACTGAAGTCACAGCTACACAAACTTGCGTCCGCCTGCGCGGACTGGATAATAAAGAGGTTTGTAAACCGGGATTTGGTATGATTGTTGTGTTCCCTATTCAGCAATCCAATGGAAAATTGTAGAGCGTTAGCGAGTTGGGTGCATGTCAACGCAAGTAGGTTAAGCTGTTCGGCATTTAAACCCTAATGTCTGTCAAGAATTGTAAAATCCTTGTAGTGCGTTAAGCGAAGCCATGCCGCAGGCTTTGCATCTTGCTCGCTACCCATTCCCAATTTAAATGCGTGACAGCTTAGTCCCTTGGAACGTAGGCTCTCGCCTTCTCGTACTCGCCTAGGAGAACCTGAAGAGTAGAGTAACCCAACGAGAGCGGGTGAGCTTGAGTATCTTGTGCTTTCCCTGACATGCTCCCTAGTGAGTTCACGAAAAATGGTCTTACTTTTCACGGGAAGAAACCTGCGAAAGTCTGGGCGGGTTTAGTCACATCTAGGTGCAACCGAAAAGATAGTAGTAAAACCCGCCCCTACAAAAGCGCCAGATTCCCTCGAAGGTTGTGAAGGGTCACACGCCATGTTCGACTAGCGATGTGAAGGCTCAATGTCGTGAACACTAAAGAAAAATATTCTCTTTTATTAGGATGAATAGCATTTAGGAATAGAGGTGAAAAATAACCATGTCATACAGTGATTTTACCTTAGAAAATCTAGAGAACGACTTTAATCTGATTATTCAAGAGCGAGTTGAACTCTTTGACTCAGTACAACCTGTCCCGCCTAGCCCACTATTGAGTGAAACATTAGAGGAAAATATCCCTCTGGCATTAGAGATTAATACGGAAAAAGCACGTTCTGAGATGATTATTACTCCCATCCTCATCGAAGTTCGCCGAAAATACAACCGCCAGATCAGCCTATTTTCGGGAACTGACTTTAATATTGATAAAGACAGAGGACTGAATGGTAGATGTGATTTTATTCTCAGTCATTCGCCCAAACAGTTAGAAGTGACAGCACCAGTCGTCACACTGGTGGAAGCTAAGAACGATAATATTAAATCAGGAATTCCCCAATGTATTGCCGAGATGCTCGCGGCTCAGATTTTTAACGAACACAAAAATAATGAAATTGGTTGTATTTATGGAATTATTACAACCGGAAGTATTTGGAAATTTATCAAATTAGTCAAAACGACAGTTTCTATTGAGCGCGGAGAACATTATCTGAATAACTTGGACGCGATTTTGGGGATTTTCTCACAGATTATTCAGACAACTCGTCCTCTATCTCTACCCTTAGAACTCTGAGGGTTGCGATAACGTTTGACCTTTTAAGACCAAATCCGCCTTGATCACCCCATGCAAGCGATTGAAATCGCTGCTACACAAACTTGCGTCCGCCTGCGCGGACTAGGTTATAACGGGGGTAGCTAACCCAGATTTGGTATAAGACGTTTCGCCGGAACATCTCTACTCTGGATCTCTGGCAGCAGATAATGGTACAATTCATCCCGATAAACCTAACCTTTGCTGTGTCTACCACCGTTATCGATTCAGTGCAAATTGAACGGGCTGATGTGTTGACCCGCTATTACGCTTGGCAAGCGCCAACGGTTATCATCTCAGATGGTGCTTATGGATTAGGACTTTTCCCAGGTGATCCGCCCACACCAGCAGATTTAGCTGATTGGTATGCGCCTCATATTAAGGCTTGGTCATAAATGGCATCATAGTCATGGAATTACGAATGTTTGGTCGGAACCAGCAGTTCGGGGTAAGGAACGCCTGAAAAATCGGCAGGCAAAATGTCTTCATGGAAATCAGAAGCCTTTACGTTTAATTGAACTGAACTAAATGTTTGTGCCGTTCCTGTCTACCCAATGCTTCTATCTCCTCAACCAAGTTGGGAATATCTAACTGACTCCACTTTTGTTCCTGGAGAAGTTTGGCTTGTTCCTGTGTCCATCCATAAAAGTCGAGTTCGTAAGCTGGAGACGATTTATTGGTTGTTTTCATCGGTTTATTTCGTGGCTAATCTAATGATAGTTTAGATAATTGCTGGTCAATAATTTCTACGGCTATGGGTTATCGGGTCACTACATCCTATAATTTTGATTCAGGGAAGGGGACTGGGGAATTAGATTTTTCAAATGGCTCATCTTTCAGGGGACTGATGCCAATCCATGTCTGATGGCGCAATAATCAAAGATGGCGAAATAGGGAATAACTGCTGTGCAACCGACAAAGCGACGCGAACAAATTGAACAAATTGTAGTCACCGCTGAGCAGATGCGCGATATTGAAGGGCGTATCTTTGAGGCGGGAATGCCTGTCGCGGCGTTGATGGAAAAGGTGGCGGGGTTGATTACGAGGCGGATTCAAACCCTTTATCCCTACCCGCAAACGCGGCGCGTGGGCGTGTTAGTGGGTCCGGGACATAATGGTGGTGATGCTTTGGTGGTAGCGCGGGAGTTACGGTGTCAGGGCTACGAGGTGCTGATTTATCGTCCGATTAATAAGCTTAAGGAACTAACATCCCACCATGCTCACTATGCTGAAAGTTTGGGGATTCCCTTTTATGAGCAGATTCAGCCGTTGCTGGATTGTGATTTAATTATTGATGGATTGTTTGGCTTTGGGCAAACGCGATCGCTCGAAGGAAATCTGGCGGATACGGTTAAGCAATTGAATCAACTATCTCAACCTATCCTCAGTATCGATTTACCCTCTGGAATTCACACGGATACCGGGGAAGTCTTGGGTACGGCAATTCGGGCAAGTCGCACATTCTGCTTGGGGTTATGGAAGCAGGCTTACCTGCAAGATCAAGGATTGGATTATCTGGGGGAGGCGGAATTAATTGATTTCGGTATCCCCTTGGCGGATATTTGGGCAGTTTTGGGTCAATCACCGGGACTCATGCGGGTGACTTCCTCAATGGTGCGGGATTGTCTGCCGTTAAAACGTTCAGCCGCTACCTATAAATATAAGGAAGGGCATCTGCTGCTGATTTGTGGCTCAACCCAATATTCTGGCGGTGCCATTTTAACCGCACTGGGGGCGCGGGCGTCTGGGGTGGGAATGCTGTCTGTGGCGGTTCCGGATTCGCTGAAACTGTTATTAGTTAGTCATGTGCCGGAATCGCTGGTGATTGGGTGTCCGGAAACCCCCAGTGGCGCGATCGCACAACTTCCTGATTCTGTAAACTTAAGTAAATTTAGTGCGATCGCCTGTGGTCCGGGTTTGACGCTGGATGCTAAGTCTTTGGTTCAAGGATTAATGGGGGTGGAATGTCCCCTAATCTTAGACGCCGATGGCTTAAATAGTTTGGCGGAACTGAAAACGATTCCCACGTTAATTCGGCGTCAGGGGGCGACGGTTTTAACCCCCCATATCGGTGAGTTCAAGCGATTATTTCCTGATTCGGCGGAGTTACTTCCAAATCGCGTAAGCGCGGTACAGAAGGCATCTCAGTTGAGTCGATCCGTGATTTTATTAAAAGGCGCCAGAAGTGCGATCGCGAATTCCCAGGGATCGGTTTGGTTGGTGCCAGAAAGTACACCCGCCCTAGCCCGTGGTGGGAGTGGAGATGTTCTCACGGGGTTGATTGGCGGTTTAGTCGCACAGCCCGCTACAGCCAAATTTCCCCTAGACGCCACCGTCGCGGCGGCGGCTTGGTGGCACGCCCAAGCGGGAATTTTAGCCGCACAGGAACGCACCGAGTTGGGTGTGGATGCTTTTACCTTGTCAGAGTATCTCATACCTGTGTTTCAACAAGGCAGAGGGTAGTGATGGGGGACACCTCGACTTCGCTCGGTGTGTCAGATGGGGGACACCTCGACTTCGCTCGGTGTGTCAGATGGGGGAGATTATGTAGGGGCTCACTTTCACTACTATCTTTTTGGTTACACCCAGATGTAACTAAACCCGCCCCGACTAAATGACGAATAACGAATAACGAATGACGAATGACGAATGACGAATGACGTTCCCGAAATTTGAGATATAAGAGATTCAAATAGAAAGACAGGGGTAGGATAACACCAAAGATTTTGTGAACCTTTACTAAAGTCTACAGCCGTTAGACGAAATTCTCTACTCCAGAAGTGTTTATAGCAGTAGTTTTCCGGAAGGTTCATTCCTTGAGCAGTCTTTCCTTGCCATGGTTATAGGGGTAGAAACAAGGTCAGCCATTCTTGATTCTGAGTTTTTCACTCAATCGTTACGTTTACCTTGAACACTTGCCTTGACAAATGGTCTCCGCACAGATAATATTTTTGACTTTGTTCAACAACCAACAATCATCAAATCCGGGGATTTCTTATTTGTCAAGTATTTGGCTGTCTGGCAACCGAACGATGACTAACTGAACCCTCCATCCTTAAATTCCCCATTGTGTGTTTCCCATGACTAATGAACTACTGCAACAAGTCCGGATTTTAGATCCGGTGTCTGGAACCGACGAACTCGCGGATGTGCTGATTACAAATGGCATGATCAAGGCTGTTGCACCAAAAATTGCGGACTGGTCAAGTGATACTGTGGTGCGGGATTGCCAAGGTCTAATTTTAGGGACTGGCTTAGTTGATCTTTACAGTCATTCGGGGGAACCCGGATATGAGGAACGAGAAACGTGGGCATCACTCCTAGCGGCGGCGGCGGCGGGAGGCTTTACCCGACTAGCCATTTTGCCGGATACAGTACCACCATTAGATAATCCCTCTGGACTTGCCCCTGTGCGCCAGCAGGAACATTCCCATCCCAGCCACTCTTCTCCTCACCTATATTACTGGGGGGCGATAACCCAGGGCGTGGAAGGACAACAGATGACGGAACTGGCTGAGTTAGCCGCCGCAGGCGTCGTGGGTTTCGCCGATGGGCGTCCTTTATCGAATCTGGCTTTACTGCGGCGAGTGTTAGAATACCTGCGCCCGTTACAACTACCGATAGCGTTATGGGCGTGTGACCCAAAGTTAAAGGGAAATGGGGTGATGCGGGAAGGGGCGAACTCTATCCGTTTTGGTATCCCCGGAAATCCCGCCATGTCAGAATCAGCCGCCTTATCTGCCATCTTAGAAGTGGTGAGTGCGATCGCGACTCCGGTACATTTGATGCGAATATCAACCCGTCGCGGTGTAGAACTGATTCAAGAAGCGAAAGCACGAGGGGTTCCAGTAACCGCGAGTACCTCTTGGATGCATTTGCTGCTGGATACTCAAAAGTTAAGCAATTATAATCCCAATTTACGCCTAGACCCCCCATTAGGCAATCCCGATGACCGCATCGCCCTCATCGAAGGCATTCGGGATGGCGTGATTGATGCCATTGCCATTGACCATACCCCCTACACCTACGAAGAGAAAACCGTGCCCTTTGCCGAAGCGCCCCCTGGAGTCATTGGTTTAGAGTTAGCATTACCCCTACTTTGGCAAAATTTAGTGGACACGGGCGTATGTTCAGCGTTGCAACTGTGGCAAACTCTTAGCACAAATCCAGCGTTTTGTCTAGGTCAATCCCCCGCCAAGATTGCCAATGAGCAACCCGCCGAACTGGTGTTATTTGACCCGCAGCCGAGTTGGACAGTGGCACAAGATACCCTGAAATCCCTCTCCAGGAATACACCGTGGTTTGGGAAAAAACTTAGGGGACGCACGGTTCAAACTTGGTCAGGACAGGGGAAGTAGGGGAAGCAGGGGAAGTAGGGGAAGCAGGGGAAGCAGGGGAAGTAGGGGCGGGTTTGACGGATAACTTATGGCGCCAAACCGATAACTTAACTAAACCCGCCCTTTCGTTACCCAGTTCGATAAGGAAATGTCTCGGTTGAGGCTATGCTTCCCTTGAAATATAACATTTAAATACATAACTTTATAAACCCACTTATTTTCAATTTTTGGAAAAGATCAAAAATTTATTATCTATTGCCTTTAATGAGAACGATTGCCTTAAATACCAGTGAAGCTGATCGTAAAGATCAAACCGTGTCAAGCCGTGGGCTACTTATATTGTTATACTGCCACTGGGAGATACTATTCAATCAAGACTCGATAACCAGATAACCACTCATGCAGCCCACCGACGCCAGCAAATTTACCGACAAAGCCTGGGAAGCGATCGTTAAATCCCAAGACGTTGCCCGCCGCTGTCGCAATCAACAGCTAGAAGTTGAACATCTGGCGATCGCACTCTTGGAACAAGAGGGGTTAGCCGCCCGGATTCTATCACGGGTGACGGTTGATGTGCCAAGGTTTAAGCAGCAGTTGGAAGCCTTCGCCAACCGCCAAGCTAAGGTGAATAATGTTGACCAACTCTACCTGGGGCGAGGCTTGGATATTATGCTGGATAATGCCGAGGCATCTAGAGTCGCCCTGCAAGATGACTATATTGCGGTTGAGCATTTACTTTTGGGATTAGCCGCCGATGAACGCATCGGACGCCGCTTATTTAAAAGCTTTGACCTGGATAGTACCAAACTCGAAGCCGCCGTTAAAGCAATTCGGGGTTCGCAAAAAGTCACCGATCAAAGTCCAGAATCCCGCTATGAAGCGCTAGAGAAATTTGGGCGGGATTTGACCGAACAAGCCAAAGCCGGGAAACTTGACCCGGTAATCGGGCGGGATGAAGAGATTCGTCGAGTCATCCAAGTCTTATCCCGCCGTTCCAAAAATAACCCGGTGCTGATTGGGGAACCCGGTGTCGGCAAAACCGCGATCGCAGAAGGATTGGCACAACGCATAATTAATGGAGATGTACCCGAATCCCTCAAGGAACGCCAGTTGATTTCCCTGGATATGGGGAGTTTAATTGCTGGGGCGAAATATAGAGGGGAATTTGAAGACAGACTCCGCGCCGTCTTACGGGAAGTTACCCAGTCCGATGGGCATATTGTCCTGTTTATTGATGAATTGCATACCGTTGTCGGTACCGGATCAGGTCAAGGAACCATGGATGCCGGGAATTTACTCAAACCCATGCTAGCACGAGGCGAATTGCGCTGTATTGGTGCCACCACCTTAGATGAGTACCGCAAGCATATTGAAAAAGACGCCGCCTTGGAACGACGGTTTCAACAGGTACTGGTGCGACAACCAACGGTAGAAAATACGATCTCTATTTTACGGGGACTCAAGGAACGCTACGAAGTTCACCATAATGTAACCATTACCGACTCCGCCTTAGTCGCCGCCGCGACACTATCGAATCGGTATATTAGCGATCGCTTTTTGCCCGATAAAGCCATTGATTTAGTCGATGAAGCCGCCGCCAAGCTGAAAATGGAGATTACCTCCAAACCCGTGGAACTCGAAGCCATTGATCGCAGGCTGATGCAGCTAAAGATGGAAAAGCTGTCCCTAGAAGCTGAAAGTCAGCGCCAAGGTGTCGCAGCCGTAAGTAGTGCCTATCAGTCGTCTCAGGAACGGTTAGATCTGATTGAGCAAGAAATAGAACAACTTGAAACCAATCACGAACAGCTTAACGGACAATGGCAATCGGAAAAACAACTTTTAGAAGAAATTAATGACCTGAAAAAAGAAGAAGACCAACTTCGGGTTAAAATTGAGCAAGCAGAACGCGCTTATGATTTAAATCAAGCCGCCCAGCTTAAGTATGGACAATTAGAAGTACTCCAGCACGATCGCGAAGCCAAAGAGACGATGATGCTGGAACTCCAGGCAAAGGGTTCCGCCTTACTCCGGGAACAAGTCACCGAAGCCGATATTGCCGAAATTGTCGCCAAGTGGACAGGGATTCCCCTAAAACGATTGCTGGAGTCGGAACGCCAGAAACTGTTGCAGCTAGAAGGACATTTGCATAAACGGGTGATTGGGCAAGGCGAAGCCGTGGAAGCCGTCGCCGCCGCCATTCGTCGCGCTAGGGCGGGGATGAAAGATCCCGGACGCCCTATCGGTTCATTCCTCTTCTTGGGACCCACAGGAGTGGGTAAAACGGAATTGGCGCGGGCTTTGGCACAGTTTCTCTTTGACAGCGAGGATGCATTAGTCCGGATTGATATGTCCGAGTATATGGAGAAACACGCCGTTTCCCGGTTAATTGGCGCCCCTCCAGGATATGTGGGCTATGAAGAAGGGGGACAAATCACAGAAGCCATTCGCCGCCGCCCTTACTCGGTGGTGTTGCTGGATGAAGTGGAAAAAGCACACCGGGATGTATTTAACATTTTATTACAAGTCCTTGACGATGGACGCATCACCGACTCCCAAGGGCGAACCGTGGATTTCCGCAATACGATTATTGTCATGACCAGTAATATTGGCAGTGATCATATTCTCAGTGTGGCGGGAGATGATGCCCAGTATGAGGAGATGCGGAAACGGGTAACTGAGGCATTGAGAAAGCAGTTTCGTCCCGAATTTGTCAATCGTGTCGATGATATTATCATCTTCCATACCCTGACGCGCAAGGAACTGCGGCAAATTGTCGAGATTCAACTCAAACGGATTGAACGGTTGTTAGCGGATCAGAAAATCTCCATTGAACTGTCCCCGGCGGCTCTAGACTATGTGGTGAATGTCGGCTATGATCCTGTTTACGGGGCGCGTCCTCTGAAACGGGCAATCCAACGGGAACTCGAAAACCCCATTGCCACGAAGTTATTGGAAAACACATTTGGGGCGGGAGATACAATCCTCGTCGATTGTCCGGATAACGTCCTCAGCTTTAGTAAAAAGGAAACGGTAAATTTGCCGGAACCGCAATCGGTACATTGAACAGGTTTCGTAAAAAATCTTCATCAAATTTCCCTTAAAACCTCTCCCGAATTCAGCTACTATTCAGTTATTAATTAGGATTCGGGACAGGAGCATCTCGATAAAAAAACCTTAAACGTTCGTAGTCAGCGCTTTAGCGCCATCATTAGCGCCATCAGTGCCTCAGCACTAACGACAAACACTTAAGCAGATTGTCTTCTCAACTAGGCAAAAGTGACATTTGACTTTTGACCTTTAACTTTTGACTTGTTATGTCCCTTACCTTCACCGTCGCGATTCCCACGTATAATGGCGGAATCCGAATCCCCGAAGTATTAGAACGACTGCGCCGCCAAACGGGTACAGAATCGATTCGCTGGGAAGTTATCGTTATTGATAATAATAGTACCGATAACACAGCAGAGATTGTTAAAGCTTATCAGGAAAACTGGTCTCCCGACACTCCCCTACGATACTGCGTTGAGGCAAAACAAGGAGCAGGATTTGCCCGACAGTTAGCCGTTAAGGAAGCCCAAGCCCCCCTAATTGGCTTTTTAGATGATGATAACATTCCCGCCCTCAACTGGGTGGCTGCCGCCGTTGCCTTTGCTCAAGCCTATCCCCAGTCTGGGGCGTATGGGAGTCAAATCCATCCCGACTTTGAAGTACCGCCTCCAGACAGCTTAGGACCTATCTTACCCTTTCTCGCGATCGCAGAACGCGGCGAGGAACCTTTTCGCTACGAACCCCGCCACAAATTATTACCCCCTGCCGCCGGATTAGTTATCCGGAAACAGGCTTATCTTGACAGTGTTCCCAGTCACCTGATTTTAACAGGCAGAATTCAGGGAAATATGCTCACCGGCGAAGACTTGGAAATGTTATGTTATATGCAGCTCAACGGATGGGAAATTTGGTATAACCCAGCCATGGAAATAGACCATAAAATTCCTCAGAAACGCTTAGAACGAGACTATTTAATTCCCTTTATGCGCGGCATTGGACTCAGCCGTTTTGTCACCCGCATGTTAAGTGTTAAGCCTTGGCAACGCCCCTTAGCTTTTGTTGCCTATACAGTTAACGATTTGCGGAAAGTCATCATTCATCGCCTTAAATATCAGGGTAAACTTCAATCGGATTTAGTCGCCGCTTGTCAATGGCAACTCGTTTTGAGTAGTTTAGAGAGTCCATTCTATTTATACAAAAATGGCTATTTTAATCGCCCGAACCAAATCATTACCCTGAAAGGTAAGTAAGTGGGTAGAAAAAATTCCCCCATCAATAGTGCTTGATTAAGGGGAGATAGGGAAGATGGGAACAGTAGGGGTTTGGTCTCCAAACCCCATTTCATAGGTAGGGGGAGATGGGGAAGATGGGGAAGATGGGGGAGAGATTTCCTAATCAACAAATGACGAATGACAAATGACAAATGACCAAAAAATGTCTATAGACTTTACAGTAGCGATTCCTACATATAATAGTGCCAGCCGTTTGCCGAAGCTGCTGGATAAACTGCGACAGCAAACAGGTTTAAACCAACTTTATTGGGAAATAATTGTTGTTGATAATAACAGTACCGATAATACCGCCCAAGTGGTGCAGGAGTATCAAGGGAATTGGTTACCCGGTGTTCCCTTAACTTACATCCTGGAACCGGAACAAGGTGCCGCTTATGCCAGATTACGGGCGGTACAAGCGGCGCAGGGGGAATTAATTGGATTCTTAGATGATGATAACTTACCCAATCCCGATTGGATATCTCAAGCGTATACCTTTTCTAAAAACCATCCCCAAGCGGGTGCATTCAGTGGTCAAATTCATGGGGAGTTTGAAGTTGAACCGCCGGAAAACTTTCAACGCATCCAAGCCTTTTTAGCCATTCGAGAACATGGTTCCACACCCCATCAATTTGAACCGCAAAACTTGAGATTACCCACAGCAGCGGCGTTAGTCGTTCGTCGAAAAGCTTGGCAAGAAAGCGTTCCCCAGCGTCCTCAATTAAAAGGGAGATTGGCGGGTTCAATGTTGGGTGGAGAAGATTATGAACCTCTATTGTACATACACAAAGCTGGGTGGGAAATTTGGTATCATCCCGATTTACATACCTATCATCAAATCCCAAGCTGGCGATTAGAATGGAAGTACTTACTGTCTATTTCTCGTGGCTGTGGGTTAGCCACCTGTCAACTGCGCCTGATTAATGCTACCCCTCGACAAAAACCTATCATTGTTATCCGCACGTTACTCGGTAACTTGCGTCGCGTTATCTGGCATGTGATCAAATATCGAGGACAGGTTAAACGGGATTTAATTGCGGCTTGTGAACTCGAATTTTTTTGGGGGAGTATGCTTAGTTCTTTTTCTTATTTTAAACTCATTAGATAGACAGAACAATACATTATTTTTTTTCATAGTGCTGCCTGATTTATGACTCATCTCCCACAAATTGCCTTTATTATCCCCGTTAGAAACCGAAGAAACTATACCAAGAATATCTTAACTCAACTCACTTGGCAAATTAAACAAGAAAATCGACAAGGAGTCTCTATCATCGTTGTCGATGATGGTTCCACCGATGGCACCAAGGAAATGATCCAAACTCAGTTTTCCAGCGTTTTTCTGATTGAGGCAGATGGTTCTATGTGGTGGGCAGGTGCTATTGTGAAAGGAATGGAGTATGCTATTAACGCATTAGAGGCAGACTATCTGGTTTGGTTGAATGACGATATTTGTATCACGGACAATTTTATTAACAATCTGATTAAAATTTGTGATTCTGGCAACTATGATAGCACCGTTGTTGGTGGTATTGTGTTGGATCAGACGTACACTGATTGGATTGTTTACAGTGGGCTGAAGGATAGAAAGCCTGTTAGTCATATTAATGCCTTTTCCACATCTGACGAGTTAGAGGCAGATGTGCTATGTGGTAATATTGTCGTTATTCCCCGAAAAATTGTTGATCAGGTTGGTTTTCCTGACACCGTTAAACTCCCCCATCATGGCAGTGACTATGAGTATAGTATGCGGGTCAAGAAAGCCGGATTTAGAGTTATTTTCTCCTGTAACCTGAAAGCCAGCACCGATTATACTATTAGTGACTTTACCCGCTACATGCCCTATTGGATGCAGTGGTATTTACAGCCGGATTTAGCAAGTCGTTGGAAAATCATTAAAGGGTTAACCAGTTTAAAGGCAAATCAAAATATATGGTTAATTGTGAATTTGCATTCTCAGAATCGGGAAAAACAAATGATTCCTATTTGGAACTATCTATTCTGTTATATCAATAAAGTGATTCGGTTTCTGATTGTGGATTTTTTGCCCAAAGATTATATTCAGTCGAGAATCCAAAATCATCTCCGAGAACAAAATCCACCTGCCGCTATAATCGAGGCAGTCATTCAACGAAAAGTCATCTCTGAAAAAGAGTGATTAATTTAATCAGTTAACATCGGGTTTATTATTTTTATCGATAAAATGCCAATAATTTCTGTTATTATTCCTGCCTATAACGCTGAAAAAACTATCCAAGAGACGGTTCAATCGGTCTTAAATCAAACCTTTACCGATTTTGAATTACTGATTGTCGATGATGGATCTAAAGATGCCACATTAGACATGATTAAACGCATTCCCGATCCTCGAATTCAAGTCTTTTCTTACCCTAATGCAGGTGCAAATGTCAGTCGTAATCGGGGATTAGCCCAAGCCGGTGGAGAATATGTTGCCTTTTTAGATGCGGATGATCTTTGGACACCCGATAAGTTAGAGGCACAGTTAAAAGCCTTGCAAAGCAATCCAGACGCCGCTATTGCGTATAGCTGGACGAGTTTCGTTGATGAATCCGGTCACTTTTTACATAAAGGGATTTGTGCAACGGATACAGGTAATGTGTATGCTAAACTCTTACTGGTGAATTTTCTAGAGAGTGGCTCTAATCCATTAATTTTTCGGCAATCTTTAGTTGAAATTGGCGGGTTCGATGAGTCTTTACCTGCTTGTCAAGATACAGATTTATATTTAAGATTAGCGGAACGTTATTTATTTACCGTCGTGCCAAAAATTCAAGTTTTCTACAGACGTTCTTCTCAGTCAGTATCCGCCAATATTGCTAATCTAGAATCCGCTTGGTTAACTGTTCTGGAACGAGCGTTTACGAATGCGCCTCAATCACTCCAGTATCTCAAGCGCCATAGCTTAGCTAACTTATACAAAGGGGTTACTTACAAAGCTATTGTTGGAACTCCAGAGCGAAAACAAGGATTTCTGGCAATTAAGTTGTTCGGGAATGCTGTAAATTTTGATCCGTTACTTCTGCGAAGGCGAATTTTCTGGAAAGTGATTTTTAAAATTATAATTATTGTTCTTTTCCCCAAGGCTTTGTCTAACTACTTGTTTTTTAAAATGCCAAATTTAGCCAATGTTCATGCTTTAATCGCCAAGAATAAAATTGATGTTTAAGGGAACCTTATTATCTTTGATGCTAATTTATTGAAACCTGATAGAAACATGAAAGTTTTACTACTCAATACCTGGGATAAGCAAGGTGGCGCTTCCCGTGCCGCTTACTCAACGCATCAGGCATTTCAAAAAGCCGATATCGATTCCACAATGTTAGTTTTAGAAAAAGCCAGCGATGATCCGAGCGTTATTGGACTCCAGCCTGCTAAATACTCCCAAAAAATCATCAAAGAAACTCGTCTATATCTAGACGAAATTAAATTGAAACCTTACTATTCTAAAAACCGAAAACGAGAACTTTTTTCTCCGGCTGTATCAACGGAAAATATTGCACCCATCGTCAAAGAAATTAATCCAGATATTGTCAATTTACATTGGATTTGTAAAGGTTTTCTAAATCCAGAAATTTTGACCAAATTTGATAAACCTATAGTCTGGACACTCCATGATCTGTGGCCCTTTACGGGAGGATGTCATTTTTCTGAGGACTGTTGCCGTTATCAAGAACAGTGTGGTTCTTGTCCTCACTTAGGTTCAACCCAGGAAAATGATCTGTCCCGAAAATTATGGTGGCGTAAAAAACGAGCTTGGCAACCGTTGCCTTTCACCCTAGTTGCGGTGAGTCATTGGTTAGCTAATTGTGCTAGAGAAAGTCGTTTATTTAGAGAGCGGAGAATTGAAGTGATTCATAATGCCATTGATACCCTTCAATTTAAACCAATAGACCGACAAATCGCTCGACATATATTAAATTTACCCAGCCGGAAAAAAATTATTTTATTTGGCGCGATAAATGCTACAGGAGATCAGCGAAAAGGATTTAACTATCTAGAAGCAGCCGTCCAAAAAATTGCGACAAGTGAGTTTAATGAAAACGCCGAACTTGTTGTATTTGGCGCCTCTCATTCATCCAAGGAGGCTCACCTAGGGATGAAAGCCACCTACTTGGGAATGCTTCATGATAATATTACTTTGTCTCTGGTGTATTCAGCGGCGGATGTGATGATTGTGCCGTCAACTCAAGAGGCATTCGGGCAAACGGCGGCTGAATCTCTTGCCTGTGGAACGCCAGTCGTTTGCTTTGATACCACTGGACTCAAAGAGGTTGTTGATCATCAAGACAATGGCTATCGGGCGCAGTGCTATAGCGTTGACGACTTAGTTAACGGGATTCAATGGGTACTAGGCGATGAAGAGCGATGGCACAGGTTATCCCAACGGGCTAGAGCAAAAATTGAGCAAGAATTTAGTCTGGAAAAGCAGGCTCAAGCTTATTTAGAATTGTATCAACAGATCCGGCAAGACGTATCTCCTCACTAATCCTATGAGCATTAAAATTCTTAACCGTTGTGTTGGCGTGGTTTTCGGTATTTTTGTTGTCTGTGCTACAAAGGTGCAAGCGTTTTCACTAATCAACACGAATTCGAGCAGCTATCCCAGTCCATCGATTAAACTGTTTATTCTAGCCGGTCAATCGAATATGGTGGGTTCTCGGTCTAATCTAAATGATTTACCGGATAGCTGGCGAGAACCGCAAGATAATGTACTGTGGTATGACCAGAATAATACCTGGGGGTCCTTAATCGTTCCCACAGAACCGTTCCCCTTTAGTCGCGTCTTTAACGGCGTGGGGTTTGGTCCAGAGATTACCCTGGGAACAAGAATTGCACAAGAGTTAAATGAAACCGTCGCCTTGGTGAAATATGCCAAAGGGGGGACAACTTTGGCAGTAGACTGGCAACCAGGGGGTGAACTCTACACCAGTATGATTGATCGGGTGAAGGGGGCGATCGCAGAATTTCCTGTCACCTCTGTAAATGTTGATATTGCTGGGTTTTTCTGGATGCAGGGAGAATCCGATGCTTACAATCTGGCGATGGCAAATCAGTATGAGCAGAATTTGACTAATTTTATAACTCAGGTGCGCCAGGATTTGCAGGAACCGAATTTACCCTTTATTTATGGTAAGGTTTTTCTAACCGGAACTCAAGAGACACCCTTTGGCACATTTCGATATGGGGATATAATTCGACAAGCCCAGTCTCAGGTTGATCAGCAGGTTCCAGGAACCTTTGCGGTAGAGACGATTGATCTTTCCCAGCATCCCGACAATATTCACTTCGACTCCCCTGGGTTAATGGCGTTAGGCGATCGCTTCGCGGACGAATGGTTGAGTATTCGTGAACCGTCTCCCCTGGCTTTTCTGGGTTTGAGCCTGGTGATTTTTCCTTTCCTACGCCCTAAGCACCAAGATGAAGCCTAAAGCCTAAAGGGTTGGACTTCAGGAGAGTCGTTAATCAGTATATTAAATCGGTATATTAAATAAGATTACCACTCACTAGCGGCATCACCTCTCTTGTGCTAGACTCCACTCTAGACTTATAGGGTGTATGATTCGTATGCTAGTTCTCCAAAAGTCGGCTGCTTCTCCCTTGGCATCGCTGATTAAAAAAACGAGTATAACTCAGCCAATTTATTACTATTTAAAGAATATTACCTGTATGCACTCGTTGCATTGCCAACTCAAAAAGGAGCTGCTCAGTCCAGAAATTGTATTGGTTTACCAAATGGGTAAGGTGGCTTCTTCATCAATTTTTAAATCATTAAAATCGGCAAAGATTAAGCAACCTGTTTACCAAATTCATACCTTAAATCGTGAATTGATTCAAAAAAAATGGCGAACCATCAAACTTTATCAGCCTTACATCAATCGTCCGGTTGTTGATCAGGATTTTCTCGTCAGTAAGTATCTGAGCGATCATCTTGACCAAGTCCTGAATCGTAAATTAAAGATCATCAGCATTGTCAGAGACCCCTTACAACGGAATATATCAGACTTTTTTCAAAATATTGAGCAATATTTTCCCAACTTTGCTCAACGATTTGCTTCGGGTCAATTGGGGTTAGAAGATGTCATTCAAGCCTTTTGGAAAAATCATGGGTTTTGGGGGGTAGATTATGCCGGACGCTGGTTTAATCGGGAACTTAAAGCGGTCTTAGGAATTGACATTATGGCGGTTGAATTTCCTAAGGATAAAGGTTATGTCATGATCAACTATCCTGATCGTAACATAGAAGTCCTGCTCTTAAAATTCGAGAGCTTTAATCAATGTTTAGAGGACAGCTTGTGTGATTTTTTTGCCTTAGAACAGATTGAAATTAAGGATGCCAATGTTTCGCAAAGAAAAGATTACTATCAAGCCTACAAGGAGTTTCAAGGTTTGGTCAGGTTCTCCACGGAGTATTTAGACAAAATTTACCGAAATTCCTGGATGTCTCACTTCTACACTGAAGCGGAAATTAACCAATTTCAGCTTCGGTGGGAACAGGCATATCACCTTTCATAATTTCTGATTGAGACTTGGCAACAATTGCCAACCGGGAGGATTGGTTTTGACCCAGATTTCCCGGTTGGATCGGATGGTTTGCAGATGGGATTCAAGGGTTTCTGGTGTAATCACACTCCCAAAATCCTGGGGTACACTGTCTAAGTGATGGTGAAGCAGTTGGTTGAGAACTAAATCTCCTACGTTTTGACGGTAATGGGAGTTGTCAAAATAATTATTCATTGTTTCACTAATGGGTTCTGTGGTAATACTGTTGTAACCGGAGAAATCCCAAACAGGTGTAATTTGAACAACCTCTCGTTTCCACTCTTCAAAGACAGCCCAAAGTCCAGCACTGCGAATGGCTTCCCATTGAGTGGCGTGGGAGGGGGAGATGAATAGGTGAAGCTTGATCTGGTTTTTTTGACACAAATTGATGAGTTGTTTTAGGTAATTTAACTGTTGACGAGATAAGGTATAATCTTGATAAAGGGTTGGGTCATGTAAATATTTCCTGAGACTAAATTTAAATCCTTTAACAATAGATTGTTCAGGTAAGTCATGCTGAATAAAGAAATCAGGATTCCGCATCCCATTGGCGTAATAGGGAGTAGCACTAGAGTCGGGGCGATTGGCTAACAGGGTGGTGTAACTTGTACTCAAGGTGTCTAGAGAGAAGGTTACATCCAGAAAGTCGGGGAGGGTAATATGCTGTTTTTCTAGACGAGTTTCATCAAAATCGATTTGATTTGCCCGCTGGTGATTAAACATGAAAAAGTCAATCCCAATGATTACATGGGTTAAATCGGGTTGATTTTTCAGGGCGTGTTGAAAATAGCGCAACACCTCATACATATTCGCGCCGGAAATGCCTAAGTTATACGTCGAGGAGGGGGTGGGAATGGCGACATGGTTGGGATTTAACCCTACTTCCGTGCGAGAGGAACCCAATAAAATAATTGTCGGTTTCTGGCGGGTTATGGCAATAGCTTTAAACAGCCTGACATGGTTTCGTTGTTCGGGTTTGGATTGGTTGAATCCCGCAATCGTCGGCGTCGCGATCGCGCCATAGGGATCGATGGTTAGATTAAATAGAACCACTCCCAGAAATTGGCATAGGAAAAATGTCAGCAGCCATCCCAGATATCCAGAGTAACGTTTCATTGTTCGGAACTTAAAATTGGAAGTAGAGAAATTCACTTACCTGGTTGAGAGACAGTAAACAAAAAACAGCCAGACTGGTGACAATTGCCGCCACCCACCAGGTTGGTTTAAACTGCTGTATAATTTGTTGGGTGTTGGGACATTGGCTGACAACCAGGAGTAAAAAGGCTAAGACGAGGAGACTTTTTTGCCCTCCTAGGGGGGGAAGATAGGGGAACTCTAGCCAGCCTTTAAACTCTACCCCTAGTGGGGTTAACCAGCCCAAAATCGGTTGATAGGCGGTGGGTAAAACCATGGATTTAATCCCCACCATCGTCTGTAAAATGGCTAATCCTTCCTCTAAGGTTGGGGCGCGAAACAATACCCAACTGGCGACAACCGCCCCAAAGGTGATTAGCCATCCTAGGAGTTTGGGGAGAGAAATCTGAAGCTGTTGCCAGAGACGGTTTATAGTTAGAAAGAGTCCGTGAAGTCCACCCCAAATCACAAACGTCCATCCCGCCCCATGCCACAATCCCCCTAGTAACATGGTAATTAATAAATTAATCGATTGACGCAGGCGCCCCTTACGGTTTCCACCTAGGGGGATATAAAGATAGTCGCGCAGAAAGTTAGATAGGGTAATATGCCAACGTCGCCAGAAGTCCGTGATAGACGTTGCTTTGTAGGGAGAGTTAAAATTAACTGGTAGGTGGATATTGAACATCCAGCCTAAACCAATTGCCATATCGGAATAGCCAGAAAAATCAAAATAGAGTTGAAAGGTATAACTTAATGCCCCCACCCAGGCTTCTAGAAACGTCACCGAGTCAGCATGGGTAAAAATCGGACTCACCCAAGGGGAAAGATTATCCGCGATCGCGACTTTCTTGAATAAGCCGAGGATAAATAGGGTTAAGCCTAATGCCAGGTTTTTGGGATTCCAGAGAAAATGGCGTAATCGACGCAATTGAGGTAGGAGTTCATCATAGCGTAAAATTGGACCCGCGATGAGTTGGGGAAAGAAGGAGATAAATAGACTGTAGGTGAGAAAATTGTATCGGTATGCCTTGGTTTCCCCCCGATAGGCGTCAACGATATAGGCAATTTGGGTGAAGCTGTAAAAGGAGATGGCTAGGGGTAATATGATTTTAGGCAGCGTGAACTCGGTTGCCAGGATGCTGTTGAGGGAATTGGCGAAAAAGCTGGCATATTTGTAGTAGGCGAGAAGGCATAAGTTAAAGGCAATACCGAGATAGAGTAAGCCCTTAGCGGCTGGCGTTTGTGGTTTCGCCCGTTCGATCTGGCGACCAATCCCATAATTGCCGACAATGGAAATGAGTAACAGGGGGAGATAGGCAATATTCCAATAGGCATAGAACCCGAAAGACGCGATCGCTAACCAGACGGTTGCCAATCGGAGTAGGCGTAATTTCGCCAATCCCAAGAAAAGAACCAGCGTAATTGGCAAAAAGGCGAAGATGAAACTATAGGAATTAAACAGCATGATCGCCTGATCCTACTTCTGGATGGGTTTAACTTTTTGAAACACGCCCACCCAGCCATCGGTTTGACCGATGAAGCGAAAGGAGAGACGATAGAGGAGAATTAGCGCCACAACCCAAACCAGAAACACTTTATTTTGCCAGGTGCCTCGACTCTTATGCCGCCCCTGATGGAATTGGGGAATATAGGGGCGACGGCGTAACCATAGATCTTGTAAGCGCAACTTATTGTGGGAGGTATATTGCACTTGATCATCATAGCGATCGCCAAATACCATGAGGATACCCTGGGGATAGTAGGGTTTGATATGGTCAAAGTCTTCGTAAAACAGATCGCTGAGTAAGGGTGTGGCAATAATCAGGTATCCACCCATTTTTAAGTGTTCTAGGTAGGAGTCGATAAACTCTTTTAACTCTCCTGGGGGAAAATGCTCGATAATATGAGACATCAGCAGGATGTCAAATTGCTCGTCGTGTCCCTCAAATTCCGCAACGGTGAGACAGTTCAATCCCTTTGCCCGATTCGCCGCAATTAGTTGGGGATTAATATCAACTCCCAACACATCATAGCCTTCCTCTTGCAGGGGTTTCAGCTTCTTGCCGTAGCCACAACCCACATCTAGAACTTTGCAGGATTTTTTATCCCCAGGAGAATAGCGATCGACAAACTCCAGAATTTTCGGTAAATCGTAACTATATTGGGCAAAGGCTAGTAATTGGTTATAAACTCTATCCTTGAATGGTTCAGTCATTGAGCCTCTATTGGCAATAAACGATGATTTCGGGTCTACAAACCCAGGTTGGCGTCTAGGTTCAGCTAAACCGCCAGGAGCCCCACGCTGTCCCGAAGGGCAGCGATGGGAGGAATGGCGGGAGAATTTGTGGGGCTTGCAGGCCCGGAGAATTCTCCAATTCATGCTTGTTGCTCACAGATTCCTCCTCTTCTTTTCAAAGGTTTAACTTTACTTAAAGCCGCAGTCTTGTACTTGGTTTTACTGTTGGCGTCGGGTTTTAAACTAAGGCGAGTTCCCAAGTTCTGCATTCCAACAACTTCATAAGCTTTTCCCTCAAACAGAACCAAGTCCCGTTGCTTGTAGGGATATCGCTTTTTCTTGATGGCGCGGCGTCCAGGGCTAACCTTATGAGCGCGATACTGCCTTAAGTTCTCGCTGTTGAGTTTTATACTCCTTGTCCTACGCCCCGAAGATAACTCGCTTCCAGAACGGATTTCCCCATCTCTTGAATCGCGATATTTGGCATCATAGAACTGCTCTAATGACCGTTTGTTGCGGCGAATCTGTTCAAGCATTAACGGCTTAACTACACGAGTTTGAGTTGTTCCACCAGCGATGACAAACGCATCGTTATGATGGGATTTTTCCATCTCTAACTCTCGGCGTTTCCCTTTGGTGATGTAACCAAAGGTGGACTCGTACCGCCCTTCTTCTGTTAACCGCCACCGCACCAAAGTCATGAAGGTTTCACCTTTAAATGACTTGAGCTTTGGTTCCCATCCCAACAGAAACCCTTTCTTTTGGTGGTTTTTGGCAGTATGACACTTGGTACAGAGTGTTATCAGATTGGCGGGTCTATCTGTGCGGTCAGGGGGATTCTTGATTTTCTGGATGTCAAAGGCTGCGACTTCAATTGTCACGCTTTTAACAGGGAGAATACGGCATATCTTGTCAATGAGATGATCATGGGTATCTAGCTTGTGCTGGATACTTGGTGCCAACCAGCCTTCCTTCCTTTTTCGATTGGAAAAACGCGGCTTTCGATATCTGAGTCGATTCCTCCGAGTGCGACGATACTTACGCTTTTCGGTAACTCTTTCTGAGACACCCTTAAGCATTTTAAGTTCGCCACCGATGAGTTCTTCTTTCTCATTTACGGCGCTAAAGCCAATGTTTTCGTACCCTGCATCAATACCCAAATCGACTGGCTGAGTGTACCCGCTTGAACCGTAGACAAGTTGAATCGTGAAAGGGTCACGTCCAACTATCTTGGCTTTACCGCTTTTAAGCAGTAATCTGGCTTTTCTTGGGGTTGTGGGCATCAAGGGACGCCCATGCTTGTTGATAACGTGGACTTTCATAAACCTAATAAACAGAGTTTCACCTTGCGGTGTGGTTTCCTTCGCCAAAGTTTTCACGAGGTTTGTCTGTTTTTACACTTTCCCTACCCAACAGGAATGTTTAATAAAAACCGCAGAGCGTGGAGCTAGGAAACGGGTTGCCAACCCTATACTTCACGATGCATAATATTCTCGGAAAACGTAGTATTCCTTGCATAACGGAACACTGAGGCTAATCAACAAGGCTCAAGAACTCTTCTCAAGCCCACGCCGTCCCGAAGGGCGGCGCTGGGTTGTTGACTACGGTTATAACATTATCAAGGGAAGGCAACAGACACCAGAGAATAGGGAAACGTAGCCCACCCTAATTTTCAGCTACGGTGTCCCAGCTTCCAGACGTAGCATGCTACGTCTCTACATGCTTCCCCTGCCCCTCTGCCCAAGTAGGGAGATCCGAATTCTAGCGGTGGGCAATCCTATCCTTAAATTAAGGCGCGATCGCTCACAATCATCTTGAGAGTCGAAATCTATAGTACCTAACACCTATGACTGTACTCGAACAGGGACAAATCACAATCCATACCGAGAATATCTTTCCGATTATCAAGAAGTCTCTCTACACAGATCACGAAATCTTCTTGCGGGAACTCGTCTCCAACGCCGTAGACGCCATCCAGAAGCTGAAGATGGTGTCCTACTCCGGGGAAGTGGATGGGGATGTGGGGGAACCAGAAATTACCATTTCCCTGGATAAAAATAATAAAACCCTCTCCGTCTCCGATAACGGGATTGGCATGACGGTTGAGGAGGTGAAAAAATATATTAACCAAGTCGCCTTCTCCAGCGCCGAAGAGTTTATCCAGAAATACCAAAAAGACGCCGACCAACAGATTATCGGTCACTTCGGACTTGGCTTCTACTCCTGCTTCATGGTGGCAAAGAAAGTCGAAGTTGATACCCTCTCCTACCAAGCCGGTGCCCAAGCCGTACATTGGTCCTGTGATGGTTCGCCCCAGTTTGAACTGTCGGAATCGGACCGCAGCCAACGAGGAACCACCGTCACCCTAACGCTACAAGATGAAGAAGCCGAATACGTCGAACCCGCCCGGATTCGCCAACTGGTGAAGACATACTGCGACTTCATGCCTGTACCGATAAAGATGGAAGGCGAAGAAATCAACAGTCACCAAGCACTGTGGAAGCAATCACCGCAAAATCTCAAGGATGAGGACTACTTAGAATTTTATCGCTATCTGTATCCGTTTCAGGAAGACCCGCTGCTGTGGGTGCATCTGAAGACGGATTATCCCTTCCTCCTCAACGGGATTCTCTATTTTCCCAAACTCAAGCCCGACGTAGATGTCACCAAGGGTCATATCAAGCTATTCTGTAATCAGGTCTTTGTCAGTGACCATTGCGAAGAAGTCATTCCCAACTTCCTCATGCCCTTACGGGGGGTAATTGACAGTCCCGATATTCCCCTGAACGTCTCCCGTTCCGCCCTCACCAATGACCGCACAGTACGCCGCATCGCCGACTTCATTGCCAAAAAAATCGCCGACCGTTTAAATGAACTGTACAAAGAACAACGGAGTGAATATATCCGTTGCTGGCAAGATGTCGGTACCTTTGTTAAATTTGGGTCTCTGAATAACGATAAGTTCAAAAAACAAGTCGAAGACATCATTCTCTACCGCACCACCGATACTGGGGAGTCAGCTAGCCAAGGGGAGACGCCTGAGGTGGAGGTGCAGTCTCAAGAGGACGATGCTTGGCAAGATGTGAGTTCCGCCGCTGCGAATAAAGATGAACAAGGACGCACTTATACCACGCTGCCAGACTATCTGGAACGCAACAAAGTCAAGCACGAGAACCACGTCTTCTACTGTACCGATGAAGCCGCCCAAGCCACTTATGTGGAACTGCACAAGAATCAGGGGTTAGAAGTCCTATTTATGGACTCGTTTATCGACACCCACTTTATTAGTTTCCTCGAGCAGGAATATTCTGATGTCAAGTTCTCGCGGGTGGACTCAGAGTTAGATAATACCCTAGTTGACCAAGATAAAGCATCAGACATCGTTGACCCCAAAACCAATAAAACCCGCAGTGAATTGGTTAAGGAGATATTCGAGAAAGCAATAAACAAGCCCAAAGTTAATGTTAAAACCCAGGCGTTGAAATCCGATGATCCCCAAGGGACTCCTCCAGCCATGGTATTGTTACCAGAAGCCATGCGACGGTTGCAGGATATGACCGCCTTATTGCAGCAGCAAGCGGCACAGTTTCCCGATGAACATATTTTAGTCGTGAATACGGCGCACCCGCTGATTGAGAACTTAGTTGAGATTAGTCAAGGGAGTATTGTTCAAGGAACTGGTTCATCTCCCAGTGGGGAACTAGCAACGTTAATTTGTCAACATGTATATGACCTAGCTTTAATGGCGCAAAAAGGCTTTGACGCCCAAGGGATGAAATCCTTTGTCGAACGGTCAAACCAAGTCTTGACGCGATTAACCAACCGTTAGAAACCGTAGGGGCGCACCGACGTGCGCCCTAAAATAGAGAACATTCTTCAACCGAACAGCAAGTAACGACAGTAATGAAAATAGAAGACTATTTTGACTTTTTAACGGCAAATGATATCCGAATTAAAGGCTCTCGCATCGGGATCGAAACCATATTGCATGAGTATATGTATCGTCGCCAAACTCCAGAGGCAATTGCTCAAATTTATCCCCATCTTACCTGAGAACAAATATATGCAACAATTCTCTATTATTTACAACACCCAGAAACGATAACCCAATACATGGCAGACTGGCTAAACCATTGTCAAGAAGGAGCCAAAAAACAAGACGAAAACCCACCGGATTATGTACTGAGGTTGCGCCAATTCAAAGCCCAAAGGGGATAACACGGTACCAAAACTATCAAAATCGTATCACAGATAAAGGACGGGAGAACGGAAGCCCCCGTACTTTAGTCGGGGGATGAAGTTCGACGCGGCGAATAAATTCGCCGTCATTTTTTTTGGTTTTCGATGTAACGTCTAACTGTTGTATTGCTAACATTGCCAGCGGTAGAGACAAAATACGAGTGAGTCCACAGAGAAGGAAGCTTTAAGAGTATTGGAAACTCTTGTCTTAGCAATCGGGAACTTCTGCCTTTGATAGCCTTAATGACTTGATGGGCGGCTACTTTTGGTGGAGTATTGACAAATAGATGAACATGATCAGGCATAATCTCCAAGGCTATAACCACCCACTCTTTTTCTTGGCAAACCTCCCAAATAATATCTCGTAATCGCTTTTCTACGTCTCCAGTCAACACCTTTTTTCGTCGTTTTGGCGTCCAAACTAAGTGATAATTGACCATAGAAACCGAGTGGTTGCTTTTTCTGTACTGCTGCATATCAGTCAAATCATGCTATGATTATTTTGTTGATAGTGTAGAGCTGGCGACAGTGTTTAGCCATCTATGATTTTAAGCTACGTCTACAAACTACGTCCATCTGGCAGTCACAGTGCCAAGATGGAGTCGTGGCTTAATATGCTACGCAGCAGTTACAACTGGTGTTTGGCTGACCGAATTGAAACCTATCATCAACAGTTTATCCAGGGACTCTATTGCAGTTTAAGGACTAAAGCCGAAGCTTACCCATTGACCTGCTGCATCATCAAAAACGGCGCAACAGGGAACCCTTGGAAAAATAATGGCAAAAAACGCAATGCTGGCACAATCCAAGACGCTGCACTGGTAGATCTCAAAACTGCCCGTCCTTGGTATAAATCAATAGACTCGGACGTATTGCAACGCAATATTGCCCGGTTGAACACCGCCTATAAAAACTTCTTTGATGGGCGGGGTTTTCCGGCGTTTAAAAACCGCAGTAACTTCCGGTCGTTTGAGTATAAGCCGGGTCGGGTTAAGTTCAAGGGAAGTAAGGTCTATCTGCCTAAAATTGGCTGGATGCGCTTTTTCAATTCCCGCCCTATCCCTGATGGATTTGCTATTAGGAGTGTAACAATTCGCCGCAGAACCGATGGATGGTTCATAAGTGTGCGCCTGGAGGACAAGTCAGTCCCAATGGCTACCCCTGGACCAACATCCGAAGTAAAAACGGCGGTTGGGCTGGACATGGGGTTAACCAAGTTGGTGCATTGCTCAGACGGAAGTGATATCCCCAACCCCAGGTTTGCCACCAACCAGAAGACTAAGCGGACTCTCTCGATTCGCCAACGGCGTGTCAGCCGGACAAAGAAAGGCTCGGTAAGCCGTAAGAAACGGGCTGCTGAAGTAGCCAAGCTACACAGTAAAGTCTTTAACCGCAGGAATGCCTACCAGTGGCAGGTTGCTAACAAACTTGTCAAAAAAGCCGACGCCGTTGTAGTAGAAGATCTCAACATTCAAGGAATGGTGAGGCGGTGTAAGCCTAAGCCAGAGGAAGAGACAGGACGGTTTTTGCCCAATGGTCAATCAGCCAAACGGGGATTGAACCGTTCTATCCTGGATGCCTCATGGGGAGAGTTGATCAACAAGATTCAGTACGTGGCTGCGAAGTCAGGAAAGGTCTTGCTCAAAGTAAACCCGCGAGATACATCCAGAGAGTGCAGCGTCTGCGGTCATATCGATGAAGCTAATCGGGACAGAGAGCGGTTTATCTGTACCAGGTGTGGTCATTTTGACCACGCTGATCAACAAGCTGCACGAAACATTAAGCGTAAAGCCGTTGTTGAGTATGGCTTGAAATTAATAACAAAAAAGGTACCCACGGACTGTGGGAAACCCAAGCAGCTAAGCCTGTTTGAAACGTCCAGCGTTGAATTAACAACGCCTAAAAGGAGAAAACACGACACCCGTAAGGGTGAACGTCGTGTGCCTGGGAACCTGGGAAGACAGTTAGAACTGTTTTCTCAGGATATGTGGAATGTGAGTTCCGCAGAATCCCCCTTTTTCTAAAAGGGGGAGTGTCAAGATATCATAGAGAACGGACTATAATTAAAGGATTACCATGTCGCGCAAATGTCAACTCACCGGGAAAAAAGCAAACAACGCCTACGCCATCTCCCACTCCCACCGCCGCACCAAGAAACTCCAACACGCCAATCTGCAATCCAAGCGCGTTTGGTGGCAAGAAGGCAATCGCTGGGTTAAGCTAAAACTTTCCACCAAGGCGATTAAGACCTTAGAGAAGAAAGGATTGGCAGCCATGGCAAAAGAAGCTGGGATTAATCTTCATCACTATTAATCCACTTGAGGGCGTGCCCCTGTCATCCGTATCCACTTCAGCCACAACCCGCCCTGCCTGATCCTAGGGGCGGATTTAGGAACTCATACCAAGTTGCGTTCTATCATGTCATTGGAGAGCGAAGCGAAGAATCTGGACAGATGCTTCGCGTCACTCCGTTTCACTGCGTTTTGCTCAGCATGACAGATTCTACCTTAGACTGCAACTTGGTATCAATGTGGAAGACCACCGATACCATTTATAACAAAACCCGCCCTGACTTCCCCAATCCCCAATCCCCAATCAATAAATTTCCCTCAGGGGTGATAGGTTTTCTTTGACGAATGGGTAAGCTAGTGATACAAGGTTGATGACTGACGCTGAGGCACTCTGTACCTTAGTAAAGTAGAGAGTCAAATTTAATTCTAGAGGCAGATGGTAGAGTTTCCCGGTTCAACTTACGCTGATTAGTGGTACTGATCCGGAAAACAGGAGTAAGGTAGGTCATGTGTGACACCTTACAGACAATCAGGACAAGCCGCGTTGGCTCAAACCGAAAGAGTCTTCGCTTCTCCGTTTACGTCCGACGTTTATTCATAACTATTAGTAACTTATCTTTCTACTTCCCGCCCAGTCTGACAGGAAATCGCTATGTCAACGACCAAAAAGCTGATCAAAACTGCCCAACGTCTACTCCGCAATGTTTTGCAGGTAGGAAAAAGCCTGACGAAACAGGTGATGAACTGGCTGTTGCGGAATTTATTTGTCTTCAGACGTCACCCTAATGCCTCACAAGCCGGATTTGTTCTGCCTACGGTAATTATGGTGATGCTAGTCGTCACCCTGTTGACAACGGCGATTCTCTTTCGTTCCTTTGACCGGGCAAAAAATGCCTCGAATGTGCGGATAAATCAGGCAACCCTCAGTGCTGCCGCTCCCTCCCTAGACCGGGCAAAAGCCAAAATTGAGGAGTTGTTGAATGATCCCAATTTACCACGGGGAACACCAGGGGATACTGCCTTTAAGAAGGTCATCGAAGGTAGTGATCAGCAGGGTGCGCTTCCTCCTGATATCTTCGACCTTCCTGATGAAACCCGCTTAGAGATAAAAGATGATCAGAATAATACGGCTAATACGGGCTGGCTATTTCCTGTAGATACTGATAACAACGGCAAGTTTGACAGCGTTACAGTTTATAGCATCCTCTACAAATACGGAGACAAAAACGACAGAACGCATCTAAAAGCCAGAAGCCTGCCGATGACTACTGGGAATGTTAATCCAGCCTGCGCTGCCGCTGAAGGTACCAGTGCTAGCTTAATCGGTGGTGGCGGTTGGGTAAGTGTAGAGGGAACCCTGAAAAAAAGTATCTTTGTCTATGTCGCAACTGTACCGATAACAGATAAGCAGATCCCTGGCTACAACACCGACGACTACGAAATCTATCAAAAAGGGAACAAAGGCTTCTCTGCCCTAGAGTTACAAACGGATGTCGCACGAGTTCCTCTATCTAATAACGCCGTTGTTTATGAAGATGATGTAGAGATATTTGCGGGGACGGAATTTAACTTAAATGGACGGATTTTTACGAATAGCAATTTATTTGTCGCCAATTTAGGTAATGGTTTAACCTTCCGGCAAGTGAGCAGTCCAGATTCCTGTTTTTACGAAGAAGAAAATAGCAAGATGGTGGCGGGTGGACATGTTGGTTACGGAACCATCGCTCCAGTAGAAGGCAGCAGCAAGGGTAGTGTCAATGTTCATCTATTCCAGGGAAGAAACAAAGACCCCAAGTATGAAACTCTGAGTTCTCAAAATCAGTCAGCAACAGAAACCCCCGATAAAATTGGGTATAACAACAATGCGTATGAACAGCGAATTGCCAAATTGATTGAGGCGGCGGATGGGAAAACCCTGCCCCAAGCCGTCGAAGATGCGATAGCTGACTTTATAAACGAGGACGGACTGGACGAAGACAAGGCAAAAGAAAAGGCGTTAGACCGCTACTTTAGAGAGCGCACACGGCGGGTGCCTTATGCCGAAGTTGGCTTGGGCGAAGACGACACGATTACCATTAGCGTGGCAGGGGATGATGAGACATTACGCCCGTCCCAGGAGTTAATGTATCCCTACGACCCCTACGACCCTGATGATGGCAATAGGCCGACCGCTGCCAATGTGAGCCTAAAGACGGCGGGCAATAAACTCAAGCCAGCCGCGACAAAATTTGAAAACCAGGAACAACAAGGGACTGAAGAATTTGTCGGCGATCGCGTGCTTATGGGTCATAACCTCCCCGAACTGCGCTATGACGAACAAGAGGAAGAATGGTTGGGCAAAAATGATCCCCAAGACATTGTGGGAACGGTATGGGATGAACCCGAAGAAGGTCCGCGCCAGCGCAAAACCCGGGTGACTACCTTGGCAGATGCCGGAGATACAACCCGCGATGGCTTCTGGGAAAATGCCGCTGCTGATCAACCCGAAGACAGCTTTGATCCTCGGGGCGGGCTGCGTGTAGTGACCAGTGCTGGAGTTTATTTTCCCGACTTAGCACCTGGGGAAACGTTGGCTGATCATGGCTCAAACATTGTTTGGCCCGACTGGATGCCTGTGGTTAATCCAATCGATCCTACAGTCGGTGCTACGACCACTTTACCAGCCAGTCTAGTCCCCTATGAGAACCAAAATACCAAATCGTTAACTGATATTGAGACGGATTTTGGGGCGGATTTAATAAATGATTACGACTCCCTAGACGGAAAAGATGGATACACTCCGATAGAAATCGATTTTATAGCTAACCTTGTCCCACATCGCAAGCGTCCGTTCTTACGCATGCGGGCGGCTGCTGTTTATCACTACACCCATGAAAAGGGGGAAAAACCAATCGCCTGTGTTGCCACCTACTATGATCCCACCAACTGGCTCACTGCCAGAAACTTAGGCGACGCAGGGGGTTCATTACCAGCTCTACGGGGTCCGCGTGATGTAAGTGGTGATATATCCTTAGACTCCGGCAGCAGCTTACCCAATGGTATACCGAGAATAGATACAGGAGCAGGTGGCTCCCGCTCGATCAACGGAATTACCTTTGAACCTCCAGCATTGACAGGTAACAACGAGGTCATCAGTTATCTCAGAGACCAGGTTTATCCCAATGGTCGCTATGTCAATCCGTTACTGCGACAGGCGACAACTTCAGGTGGGACTCTAATTGCCGACCCTAGCCTGGCTGAGAGCGCCGCCTACCATTCAACTCAATGCGCTTTGCAAATTTATGGCACAGCCAGTGGTGCAGCCGGATTAGGCAGTATTAATCCCACAGAGACACCGACGACGGGTTACGAACTCCCTCATGGTACGATTCGGGAAACCGCTTTTCTAGATGCGCGACAAATTAAGGCAGTTGATCGGGGAGAGCCAACGAGCGAGAGTCCAACAGAGATACTACTACCCACCGGCAATTACGACCTGCCCATCGAACAGCGCTATCCCTTAGAAATCCGTGCCACGGTTCTGGATCTTGACAAGCTGCGTCAGAGTAAAGCGCCCGACTCACCCCATGGCGATAAGGAATACATGTTGCCTAACAGTGGGATTATCTACGCTACCCGTGATGATGCCTTAGCAGATGCTAGTGATATCGAGTTTGAGCCTACCGGGAATGGAGATGTGCTAACTCGCGGAAATTCCAAACAGAAACTCGCCGCCACAGATTTCCGGCTCGACCCCACTCGCCGTCCCAATGGCATTATGCTGATCAATGGGGCGAAGCTCTACCGAGAGCGCGAGTTTCGCGAAGTCGAAAAAGGGTTAACGGTTGCTAGTAACTTACCGGTTTATATCAAGGCACAGCCAGCCGAGGATGGAAAGACCTTAGAAGGGTTTAATCCGCACCAAAACCAATCAGCCCAACTCCAACAAGAGTTTACGGGGACTCCGATTACGCCGAATTCGACTGATGCTCAATTTTACGGTCGTCGAGAAAATCAGCTCAACAAAAACTTTGCCTGTCGGATAAAGGATGATCGGTTACCCGACTGTAAAGAGGGGGATGAATGGCGACCAGCGACAGTGCTGTCTGATGGCATCACGCTGCTTTCGAGTAGTTTCCGGGAAGGCTTCCGCAATGAGGGAGACTATGATCTGAGAAATAATCAGATTGATAATGTGGATAATTTTCCGGGTGAGCCACCTAGACTTGGAGGGCTAGAACTGGCAAATCCCAACAAAGATAACGATCCCGACGGAGCCAACCGACCTGATATATTGTCTCACCAGACAATCGCTGCACGGCGCTTGTGGAACGGGTTCTGGAATAACGACTTTGCCATCAACGGACTATCAAGTGGTACTAATACCAATTATTTCCCCCCACAGACTACAGGTTATCCCACCCCTCCTAGTACTCCATTAAACGATATTACGCCAGCGGCTTTTCCATCGGGTCAAGGAGCAACTGATGATTATTACTCAACTGCCAGCGGCACTCCTAATGGTAATCCACCGTTGAACAGTTCATACTTCAATAACATGGTCACGCCCGTGCAACGGCGTTTATCTTCTGGCGGATTTGTTCCTGAGTATGTGATGGAATATTGTCCAAAAACTCTGATTTCCGAGTGTCAGCCAACCGACTGGATTATTGGAACTAATGCTAATCGAGCACTCACATCATGGGATATCTTTGCTGCCAATTATGATAATGATTCAGACAATGATATTACGAAGAATGATGTTTTGTCTGATCCTAACAATCTTACTTCAAAAACGAAACTTGTGGCAGGTACGACAGCCGAACAGGCTCAAGGAAACGCCATTGGCAAACCTCGTCGAGTTGCCTTTTTACGAGACCAGAACGGCGGTCTGATTTTTGATAGCCAAACCCATCCAATTCCGCTGGGAATCTCGAAAAGTGGTGAGGTGCAACCCTTCCCCTATAATCAGGTAGACAACTCTAATCTACTGCAAGCTGATACTGGAGTTTCAATACCAGCAAATATAGAGCTTTGTGCAGTTGGAACACGCAATCCTGCTAACAATAACAAATGTTTAGGTTTTCCCAATCTAAGTGATGTTAGTAACATCCAACTTCCCCGTAATGCACCTACTGGAAACTCTTTATGGTATGCCACAGTAAATGATGCGCCAAACAAGGTGAGTAGCCCGTTTTTCCGTTACGACTTTCCTCTCCTCTACCGAGGGATTGCTGATAGGAATGACCCTAGCGAAATTTACAATGAGGAGGGTGAGGCGTTAAGTCCTTTAGATATTAATGGTATTTGGCTCAATGGTCAACCGCTGCTATTACCCGTCCTGCAACTGCAAGCCACAACGGAAGATCAACCGATAGACCCTAGTAACAGTAAACATCGCAGGGCTGGGGATAGGAACTTCTGGCTACCCTGGGCAACTGTATCTAAAGCACCTGAAAATACCACCATTTTCAACCTAGTACTGGCAACCAAAGACTCCCCCTCCCGCCCAGCCAAGGGTGATCATGAAGGGGATATCGGCGGTGCTCTATCTATCATGCCTCGCTTCTTGGAAAACTGGGTAGTTGGAAATGAACCAGATCAAGCGGTTCAAATTGATGGCTCATTTATTCAAATTGGGCGCAGTTATTATGGGACAGCCCCCTACTATCAGCTTCCGAATAAAACTGATGCTGATAACAGTTTGTTTGGTGACCTGGGTTACCCCCCCTTCTATAACTCAGGTAACCAACAAAAACATCCAATTTATGTAGCAGCAACAAGAAGTTGGGGATTTGATGTAGGACTGTTGTCTCAGATTCCTGACCTGTTCGGTCAAAACTTTGCCATCCCACCTGACGACGAACCGACCACGTTCTTCCGGGAAGTGAGTCGGGATGATCCGTGGCTTAAGCCCCTATTGTGTGCCAAAGCCCTAGATCAAAACGGTAATACTGGTGATTTCGCCCTGCCGGAAACGGAACGCCCCAGTAGCTGTCCCTAATCAACCCGAATCTCTTGTCGATGCTCCAACTCACTCAGTAGCAACCATGAAAAACCCCAAGCTACACCCTAACCTCCAAGCCACTCAAGCTGGATTCACGATTATTGAGTCCCTACTGGCGCTGATGTTAGTCAGCATCCTCATGGTGGCACTCTCCCCCGTCATTGTCCTCTCGGTTGCTACCCGGGTGCAGGCGCGGCGGGTGGAACTGGCAACGCAAGCGGCAAGAACCTATATTGATGGGGTACGGGCGCAGACGATTCTCGACCCCCCCATCAGTAATCTAGAATTTAAAGATATTGCTGCACCGAAGGCGACAGGAACATTAAAGTGCGATGACAATATTGACTACACAGATTACTGCCAAACCCCATCGGGGCAAACTGTTGCCAATGTAGATGACGTTGAAAAAGAGGTGTGTGAGGACGCCCAGTGTACCACCACAAAAGATGAACAAATAACTGTAACTACACTCTACTGCGTTGATCTGGATGAAGAAAAAGGGTGTAGCACCGACAGCACCACCGATATGATTGTGCAAGCTGTGGGGTATCACAAAGATGAGTCGGGAGACCCCCAAGCACGCTATGACAGATACAATGACACAGGTTACGAGTTGGGGATTCGGGTTTATAGAGCCTCTGCGTTTAAAGAATCGGGCAACCTGGAAAAGTCTGTGGGCGATAAATCCCAGCATAAATCCCAGCAAGCAGGTGCAGCGGCGGGGGTATTCGAGTCTCAACTCCCCCTGCTGGAAATAACGACAGCGATTAGCCCGAGGCAGCCCAGTTTAAGCGATTTAAGGAACTTACTTGATGACTCATGATGAGTAATTCTTCGGGTTGTGACTTGTGATCATTATTACCCTACCCAAAAACCTATGCTGAGTTCCCTAAGATTTATCCTCAAAAGCCAGTTAAAGCGTCAGTCGAATCGGGGTGGCTTTACCCTGATTGAACTGTTGGTGGCGATTATTATGGCGGCGTTGATCATCACTCCTGTGCTAGGATTTATGATTAACTTCTTGCAAACTGACCGCCGAGAACAAGCCAAAACCACCACCGAGCAAGACATCCAGGCAGCCCTTGACTACATTGCTCAAGACATGCAGCAGGCGATTTATATCTATGACAAAGATGGATTGAACGGAACGGGTATTCAGGGCATTAGCGAGGAACTGGCGAGTTTGCCATGTCCTGCTGATGCTGATGAGTGTAAACCCATTCTCGTCTTCTGGAAACGGCGATTTTTGTCAAGAGAGGTGACAGGGCAGATAAATGATCACTTTGTTTATTCCCTCGTCGCTTATTCTATAGCTGATAACAAAAATGATGCCAATGGAACCTGGTCGCCCACTGCTCGCATCCTGCGCTATGAATTTCGGGATGGCTTAGATATTGATCCTGAGAATAGAAACGGGGATGAGGTGCAATCTAACCCAGCAGGATTTGCACCTTTTAGCCTTGCAGGTACAGGCAGCTTAGCAAATAAGATGAACAGATGGGGTGAAGATAGTGGTAGCGCCAACGCAAACTGGGGTACACCAGGGGGTTCACCGCCATCCGCTACTTTAATCGACTACATCGACGAACCCGATTCAGAAGCGCCACTGATCGAGTGTGAACAGCTAAGGGGTGAGCAACGAATCCCAGCAACTGATGATGATGATCCGAATGTCGGCTTTGTCGCCTGTATCAGCACATTACCATCTGATTCATCCATCCCCACAGGACGAGTTTATATTAGAGGCAATGCCTTAGCACGAGTTCCAACTCTGAAGGATGCGGTGAAGAATGAGGACGACTACAAGAAGTATTCGACATTTTTCCCGAAATCCAGTATTCAAGTACAAGGAAACAGTTTTCTATTCACCCAATAAGCGCCGTCGCTAGCCAACTATGAATCATCTAACCTTAATCAAAAAACTACAGCAAGCCTCTGAGCCCAAGCAGCGTTCCCAGGGCGCTGAGGCGGGATTTAGCTTAATTGAACTGATTGTCGTTGTACTGATGATCGGAATTTTGAGTGCGATCGCGGCTCCGGGTTGGCTCGCGTTTGTCAACCGTCAACGGGTGGCTAAGGTTAATGATGGCATATTTGTGGCGTTGCAGCAAGCGCAGCGGGAAGCGAAGCGGACAAAGCGTAGCTATAGTGTGAGTTTTAGACGCAAGGATGATAAAGCTCCTGAAGTTGCTGTTTATCGTGCAGAAGAAGATGACGGGGATAAGATAACTCTGGGCAACAACAGCAATGCTTGGAAACCCTTGAGTCAGGGTTTAGATATTAAAGACGGACAAGTTATCCTCTGTTCCAATATCGGTGATGAGAATAAAGAAGAAAATTCAGCCACCTGTGATTTGTCAGATGAGAAAACAATCACGTTTAATTATCAAGGAAATCTAGACAGCAAGGACGTAGACGGTCCAGAAATTAGAGATGGGATCGGCATAACAGTCGCCATCCCTAAAAGCAATAATAACAGCGAACCCATTGAAGCAACTGCTCGCTGCGTCGTCGTTAAAACAATCATTGGCTCAATGGTACTCGAACAAGGAGACAATTGTCCGCAGTGATTAATCAGTTGTGTTCCTATCTCTAAGATCCGTTAAGTTGTTAATTTATATTAAGTTTCAAGACAGAAGAATTCATTAACTAAACATTTTTGACATTCCCCTGTTCAGAAAAAAACTATTGTCGCAAAATAGCAAAAGGGAGTTGCCAGAGGAGCATCTCATTTTTGGAGAATTGTAGCCGATTATTCATCAGGTCAGATAGCAAGATGCTCTGGTTACGATGAGTAACCTGCTTATCAATTTTATATGGAATCGGGTAGACTTGGCACGGTCAGAGTTTGCCATTCTCAACGGAGCAATAGCGGAGTGAAGAATCTTACCAGATACTTGACTCAGGACGACGCGAACTCTGAAAAAGTACCATTCTGCCTCACCTAGAAAGCGGGTTGCTGGCATCGTAGCAGGGAACTTCCGACAGGTTAGTTCGATAACGGTGGATTTACGATGCTACATAAAAAATTAACCCCAAAACCCGTACCTAACGCCACGGCGGGATATACGTTAATGGAGGTAACGATGGTCGTTTTGATGATTGGGATATTAGGTGCGATCGCGGCTCCGGGTTGGCTACGGTTTGTGAATGTACGACGCTTGAATACAGGGCAATCTCAAATTTACCACGCGATGCAAGAGGCGAAACGAAACGCTACGCGGGATAAAGTGAAATGGCAAGTGAGTATCCGAGAGGTGAATGAGCAGGTTCAGTGGGCGGTGCATCGAGCTGAATCAGGGTATTCTATCCCTAATACAGTGAATTGGCATAACCTCGATCCCCATATCCAAGTTTACAAAGATCAAAATGACAAAGATCAATCTGAAACAACGTTACACAAAGACAGTCCCAATGGACCCTGGCACGTCCAGTTTAATTACAAAGGTAATACTAATGGACAAATGGGGCAGATTACGCTAGTCCCGAAAGACGATAGCCAGATTCAACGTTGCGTTTATGTGTCTACCTTAATTGGTACGTTGCGGATGGGTGAAGACAATGATAAACCTCGGAATGATAAGTATTGTTATTAGGCTCTAGCCCGTAAACGAAATAGAATCAATCTACGGCGTAGGGGAATAACCCCCTCACCCCCAGCCCCTCTCCCACCAGGGGAGAGGGGAGCAAAAAGGGAGTGGTTTTTCAAAGGTGCTTTTGAAGCGTCTTTATGTGATAGTTACCCTTCTGCATCCCCCGGTTTGGTGTATGGATATTAATTCTCTGCTGCAACCCTATCAACGTTTTGGTGTCCATTTGGGTTTGGAACGTATCCAGCGACTCTTGGCGGCGTTGGGGAATCCCCATCAGCGTGTGCCGATGATTCATGTGGCGGGAAGCAATGGGAAAGGTTCGGTTTGTGCCTATCTTTCCTCGGTTCTCAGTGAAGCGGGTTATCGGGTGGGACGCTATACGTCTCCTCATTTAATCGATTGGACAGAACGCATCTGTATCAATCAACACCCCATTTCTACGACAGAACTGGTTAATGTTCTGGAACAGGTGCAAGCCGCGATTCCCCCAGATACCGAAGAGTCGCCGACGCAGTTTGAAGTGATTACGGCGGCGGCTTGGTTGTATTTTGCCCAGAAACAGGTGGATGTGGCGGTGATTGAGGTGGGATTGGGGGGGCGTTTGGATGCGACGAATGTCTGTGATCAGCCTTTGGCGACAATTATTACCTCGATTAGCCGGGAACATTGGCAGGTTTTGGGTTCGACGCTGAGTCAAATCGCCACGGAGAAAGCGGGTATTCTCAAACCCAATTGTCCGGCGATTATTGCCCATCTTCCCCCAGAAGCCAACGTTGTTGTCCAATCTCGGATTGAGGCGTTAAATTGTCCGGTAACCTGGGTAGAATCGGCAAAGGAATTCAACAGGCAAAATGTAGTCAGGGCGGGTTTTGAACAAAGGTTATCATCAATCGCGACACCTAAGTCCCTAAACCCGCCCCTACAAACACAAAATTCTGACTCGCCATTATGGGCAAGTTATGAGGGGATAATTTATCCATTGCCCTTGCTGGGGGAGATTCAGTTAACGAATTCTGCTGTGGCGATCGCGACGCTTCAATCTCTAGTGAACCAAGGGTGGCATATCCCTGATTCTGCTATTGTTTCGGGGATGGCAAAGACGCAATGGTTGGGACGTTTACAATGGACCCAATGGAAGAATTATCGCCTATTGGTGGATGGCGCTCATAATCCGGCTGCGGCGATCGCGTTGCGTGAGTATGTGGATACCCTAAATACGCCTGTAACGTGGGTAATGGGAATCCTGTCAACTAAAGAGCATGAGAGCATTTTAAGGGCATTACTGCGATCGTGCGATCGCGTTTATCTGGTTCCTGTGCCTGATCATAGCTCAGCCGAACCGGAAGAATTGAGTGCGATCGCGCGATCGGTTTGTCCTAATCTTGCCGATTGTCACACTTATCCTAACTTAGAGGCTGGACTACAAGCGGCGACAGAAACAGCTTCTGATTCTACCATTATCCTGTGCGGTTCTCTTTATCTGGTGGGTTATTTTCTCGGTTCGTAGTGGTGCTATCTTCGCCGATATAGCAATTTTCGGTTTGATGCGATACATCGTTAATGGCGCAAGCTTTGCGCCCCTACATTTGCCCTACATTTAGGTGTACCTCACGCGCTGGAAAAGCGCTATATAATTTTAAGGTTAGTTCCTGCGTTGGAGCGATGAAGGGCTAAAGCCCTTACTACAAACTACAAACTATCCCACATCTCGGCTGCATCAGCCACCGCTTCTTCTACCTCCTTTTCCCCTAACATCGCCGCTTGTAAATTCTCATAAATTGCGGCTTGCAACTTATTTAAATCATTCATTGCTGGTACTAATACCTCCGCCTCTGTCAACTGATTGGCACTAATCGCCCGTGCTTGTTCTACGGGTGAAGCATTCGGATTACTTGACAATTGTGCTTGATACTGTTCCACCGCTGCAATGGTTGACGGTAAAACATTTGCGGCTTGAGCAAACGCTAACTGATTCTCGGTATTTGTCACAAATAGAGCAAATTTTACGGCTTCCTCTGGAATATTCGTATCCCTTGGAATGACTAAATTCATTACCGCCACATTCTTTTTCCCGGTTTTTCCGGTAATTTGAGGGGATGTCGCCGATACTTTGGCAATGTCGGGGGCGTTGGTTTCAATGGTTTTTAAGAATTCCGCACCGGATGCTAGTAACGCTGTCTCTCCCCCTTGATATAATTCAATCGCATTCCGATGTCCTTGGGTGAGAACTTCTCGTGGTAAGAGTTCTTTTTGATACAAGTCTACCCAATACTTAAATGCAGCCTTTCCTTCAGGCGTATTAAAGGCGGCTTTTCCTTCTGCATCGACTAACTGCACGCCCATCTGAACCAATGATTCCAGAACTTCACTGGAATCATTGGGGATAAAGGTGACAAAAAAGGCATATTTCCCGGTCTTATCTTTCACTTGTTGGGCAACCTCTGCCAGTTCAGCATAGGTTGTGGGCGGTTGACTAATTCCGGCTTGTTTGAGTAAGTCTTGATTGTAAATCGTCACCCGTGTGGTCAGATACCAGGGAATACCAAAACTTTGATTATCAATGGTACTCGCTTGCCAGATTTTGGGCAAATAGTGCTGCCGAATTTCATCGGGGATTGTTGCTTCTAACTCTAACCAAGCATTACGAGTGGCAAGCTGGGAGGCAAAGCTGGGATTTAAGTTAACCACATCGGGTGCTGTTTTGGCGGATACGGCGGTTAAGATTTTACGCTCCATTTCTGCCCAAGGGACATCTACCCAGCGCACGTTTACTTCTGGGTTGTCGGCTTCAAAATCTGCGATGACTTGGTTAAAATACTCGGTAAACTGAGGCTGAAGCTGCATCGTCCAGAACTCTATTTCTCCATCGGCTGAGGGTGCGGGGGCGGGGCTACAGCTTACCAGCCAACTTAACAGCCATCCCAACAGGGCAAATAGTCCAAATTGTTTCCAGGTTTTGATCTGAATCATTGATAGTAATTGATTGTTAATGGTTGATTGTCCACCCTACTACTGGACATGAATTTGTCAAAAAAAATCAATCCCTTGTTCCCTGTTCCCTGTTCCCTTCCCTCTCTCATAACTGAATCCATCGGGTAATATCGCCCCCGTTAATGTCGCACCACGCAGGTTAACCTGATCCATATTGGCATCGAGTAAAACGGTTTCTAGTAAAATTGCTTCAGTTAAATTAGACCAGCATAGTTTGGCGCGATATAAATTTGCTTTACTGAGATTAGCACCTCGTAGGGTTGTCCAACAAATACTCACTCCTCTGAGTTTAGCCCCAATCAGTATCGCTCTGGTCAAGTTAACGCCATTAATCCTAGCCTGACTCAAATCGACTTCTGTTAAATCTGCCTGGGTAAAGTTAGCACCATGTAAAAGGGCTTTGTTCAGATTTGCCTGTTGTAACTTGGTCTCTAGAAAAATCCCATTGGTTAAATTCGCCTTTTCTAAATTAGCGCTAATTAACGTAGCGGATGAAAGATTCGTGCGGCTGAGTGAAGCGTCAGTCAATTTTGCGTGATTTAAGTTAGCTTCCCGCATGATCGCCTCACTGAGAATCGCTTCCGAAAGATTGGCACGACTGAGGTTTGCCCCATTTAATGTAGATGCTCGCAAACTAGCATTGATTAAGTTGGCTTCACTAATGTTAGCTTGGGTTAAATTACTCGAAATTAGATTCGCTTCACTTAAATCTGTGCCACATAGGGTAGCTTGAGTAAGATTTGCCTCTCGCAGGTTGACAAGTTTGAGAGACGCCCCAGTCAGATTACTTTGGCTTAAGTCCGATCCTCGCAGGTTGGCATGAGTCAGATCAGCACCAATCAGGGAGGCGTTTCTAAGATTAACTCGTCTGAAGTCCCGTTCCCCTACTGCATATCGTTTGAGCAGTTCATCGGCATCCATAATCGTGTTTTGATTGCCTAGGTAGATGTGCATCAAAGGCAGTGAACTACTCAGGCTTACTTCGTTGAAGCCTGAGCTTCTGGTCTCACAGGGGATTGCGTCAACTTAGACTTGCGTCCAAGTTTCGGTCTCACATCCCCTCCACCAGCAGCAGTCCCAGTCCCTGAGACCGATAAAATTCTGATACCTTCTGCTCTGATATTTGCTGAGGCGTTGCCGTCTCTATCGTGGTGAATGCCGCAGCTAGGACAAGTCCATGACCTAACCTCTAGTGGCATCTCATTAACTTGGTAGTGACAGTTTGAACAGAGTTTTGAGCTAGGGAACCATCGATCAATTTCTACGAATACCTTACCCTCTTTTTCAAGCTTGTAAGATAATAAATTGATGAACATTCCCCAGCCTACATCAGAGATTGCTTTGGCTAGTTTATGGTTCCGAACCATGCCCTTAGTATTCAGACTTTCGACTACAATGACTTGGTTTTCGTCAACAAGCTTTGTAGATAACTTATGCAGGTAGTCTTGACGGACATTACTAACTCGCTCATGAACCCTAGCAGCCATTTTTCTGGCTTTATCTCTTGACTTGCTTCCCTTCTCCTTTCTCGCTAATTTTCGTTGCTTTCTCTTGAGATTGCGCTCATGTTTGGCTAAATGCCTGGGATTAGCGTATTTAGAGGTCTTGACCCCATCATTGACAATGGCGAAATCCTTTAACCCTAAGTCAATCCCGGCTACTTTACCATCGGCGCTAGCTTGTGGGTTATCCCCTTCTAACTCAGTCAAGACAGATGCATAGTATTTACCCGATGGCGTCATGCTAACCGTTACTGTCTTGATTGTTCCCTCAATTGGTCGGTGTATTTTAGCTTTGACTATGCCAACACGACCGGGAAACTTGAGACAACCATCAACAACCTTAACCGACTGGGGATACTGAATAGATTGCTTATTTTTCTTGGCTTTAAACATAGGATATTTAGCCCGACGTTCAAAGAAGTTTCGATAAGCACTTACTAGATTTAATGTTGTTGCCTGTAATACCTGAGAATAACATTCCGATAGCCATTCAGTATCCTCCTGTTTTTTGAGCTTAGGTAGGAAAGCATTCAATGCGGACTGACTCAAGCCTTTACCCGTTGCTTGATAGGTTTCAATACACAAGTTGAGTGCATGATTCCACCACCAACGAGCGCAGCCAAAGTGTTGAGCTAGTATCACTTGCTGTTCAATTATCGGATATAGCCTAACTTTGACGGCTTGATGTCGCATTGTTTTAACTTTTTTTTACTATTATACACATTTTCAGTAAGATTCTCCGGATAATTGGAAATTGAGGAACGAAATTTCCCGCTGTCCATCCTCACCCAAGGGCGAAGTAGGGTGAGGACTTTCGCGGTCACGTTAAGTGATTAAGTTTACCGTAAGGGATTCATGATTGGTGAGTCGTGAGTGATAATGAAGAAATTGTCCTGTGCAGGGGAAGCTTGTAGAGACGTGCCATGGCGCGTCTGGGAGCTGGGGTTGTAGAGACGTGCCATGGCATGTCTGGGAGCGGGGGTAAGTGTGCTAACAAATGACATAAGACAAATGACCACCCGAATCGCGAGGGGCTACCCCTTCAACGAAGTAAGGGGTAGGGGGATAGCGGAAAATGCGAGGGGTCAATCCCCGAAGTATTTTCAATCTCTCTCTTTCTATCCCATGAGGTGGTATAGTTTAGCCATGAAACAAGTTCTCACAATAGTTGTAAAGCTCCAA
>NZ_JAVKBY010000210.1:0-26091 GCF_040222985.1 Coleofasciculus sp. F4-SAH-05 | reverse complement strand
AATGGGTGGTTTTTGTTGTTGGTTTTTCGGTGTTAACGGGCGGGTTTTGTTGTTGGGTTATGGGTGTGGAGGGCGGGTTTTGTTGTTGGGTTATCGGTGAGGAGGGCGGGTTTTGTTGTTGGGTTATCGGTGAGGAGGGCGGGTTTTGTTGTTGGGTTATCGGTGAATAGGTTAATTTAGTCCCTAAACCCGCCCCTACAATATAAAATTATAAATATGGAAGACAGCAACAATTTCACCTTAATTCCCGACGCAGACGCCGTAATGATTCCTCAAGCCCCAGAGGGATTTAAATCTGGCTTTGTCGGTATCATTGGACGCCCGAATGTTGGCAAATCCACGTTAATGAATGAATTGGTGGGGCAGAAAATTGCGATCACCTCCCCCGTCGCCCAAACCACTCGCAACCGCTTACAGGGGATTCTGACAACAGACAATGCCCAACTGATTTTTGTCGATACGCCAGGAATCCATAAGCCCCATCATCAATTGGGGAAAGTGTTGGTACAAAATGCTAGGATTGCGATTGAAGCGGTGGATGTAGTGCTGTTTGTAGTGGATGGAGCGACACCCGCAGGAGGAGGCGATCGCTATATTATTAATCTACTCACCCAAACCTCAACACCTGTCATTCTAGGCATTAACAAATCGGATTTACAATCGCCCGGAAAAGGCTTAGATGAAGGGTATCATCAACTGGCAGATCCCCACAATTGGCAGGTGACAAAATTCTCTGCCCTGACAGGTGACGGGTTGGCAACCTTGCAGGAACAGTTAATTGAGCGGCTAGAATCGGGTCCCTATTATTATCCGCCGAACTTAGTCACCGATCAACCGGAACGTTTTATTATGGGGGAATTAATTCGAGAGCAAATTCTGCTGTTGACTCGCCAAGAGGTTCCCCATTCCGTGGCGATTACCATTGATGCTGTTGAGGAAGAACCTAAAATTACCCGCATCCTCGCCACGATTCACGTTGAACGGGAGTCGCAAAAAGGAATTTTAATTGGCAAAAAGGGCAGTATGCTGAAAACCATTGGTTCGGCGGCGCGTCAGCAAATTCAAAAGTTAATTGCCGGTAAAGTTTATCTAGAATTATTTGTCAAAGTGCAACCTAAGTGGCGACAATCTCGTCTGAGATTAGCAGAGTTGGGGTATCGGTTGGAGGAATAGTTACAGCACTTTCCGCTCTTATGAGATAGGTTTGATCCCCCTAAATCCCCCTGCACGGGGGAGGAGAGAGGATGCGAGAGCTTTTGTTGCATGGGGGAGGCGCTGGGGGTGAGGGCGATCCCCCTTCTCCCCACGGTCCGGAGTTGGGGTTAGGGTAATAGTAAGGTGTCTTCTATTTCCTGTCGTACTTCCTGGCTGATGTAACAATCGCTTTTGAGGCAATCAACTAGCAGTTTATTGGCGTCGTAATACTGCTGTAATAGTTGCTTTTGTGCATCGCTGAATTGCCAGTCATGACCAATATTGCGATACTGAATCATTACGATTCTTAACTGCTCAGTCCAATCCCTACCGTTATCTTGCCACCATTGCTCTTTATCATTTTCTTCTGGGCTAGGAAGTTGATCTTTAAGTTTTTGAAGCGACTGTTTTAACTCAGGTTCGAGGGCGCGGGAGAGGGCGTGGTTGAGGGCGCGGTAGAGGGAGAGGTCGCGGGAGAGGTCGTGGGAGAGGAAGAGGGAGAGGTCGCGGGAGAGGAAGAGGGCGCGGGAAAGAGCGCGGGAGAGGTCGAGGTCGCGGGAGAGGTCGAGGTCGAGGGCGAAATAGAAAGCTCTAACAGCAGAGGGCTTGGAGGGAACTTCAACAGACAGTGATTTTTGATTGACCCAGGTGAGGAAACGCTGTAATTTCTCATCACTAGCTACCAATTTATCAATTATTTGCTTCATCTGCTGCACCAGTGTATCAGCATTCCGCATCATTCCAGCCGTCAGCAAAAACACCTCACGCCAACGATTTTCCGTAATCTTACTGACCAACAAAGCAATATCAGATTTAGCCACAATTTCTCTAGCCGTAAAATACTCTTGAAACGTCAAATGAGAAAACGAATAAATACCTCTCGCTCGTTCTACTAATAACCCATGATGGGCTTCAATCGATTTCAGAACCGCCTCACTGTCTAATAACAACGCATCTGGATCAGTTTGAGCATCGGGTAAATTCCGAATGTAATCAGCAATATATTCTTCAATCTCTCTTTGCTTAAAGAAATACTCTCCCTGCTCAAACGTAGCAAAAGCAACTTCACTCAATAAATCTTCTTTACGCTGTACTGACAACTTTTTGTAAACCTGCTCTCGTACAATCCGTCGCTTCGCATCCCATTTCCGCAAAAGCGTATGAATGGCTCGATTGTACAATTCAGCCCGGTTAGCTGGAAATTCTCCAGAATCTTCAAATTCTATACACAGTAACGTCAATAGCAGCGGGTTGCTTGCCAATTCTTTGATGGGTTCGTTATCTTCTAACTGTTCGATAAAATAGCCAGCTAAATCTAATTGTTTAGCCTGGAACCATTTTGTCGCAAATGTGCGAATCTGCTTATCGTCAAAATCATCAACCTCAACGTCTGTAAACTTTTCAAAGGTATATTCTCGTGCAGCAATCCGGCAAGTGATGACAAAGGTATTAGCATCATAGTCTTCGGTAAAGGCTTGAATCTGAGTTAAGACGCAATCAGCATCCTCTTCCCTAACTTCATCTAAGCCATCTAGCAGAATTAACCCTCTTCCGTGTTGAAGAAATGCAGAAACTTGAGTTTCGGTAACATTGCAGTTATCGAATATTTGATTAATATAGGTGGTCAGACTGGGCTGATTTTGAGTCTCGGCAAATTGCTTCAGCGTAATAAAAATAGGAACTTTATCCGTCAAAACCTTAGATTTAGAACATTGAATCGCTAAATATTTGAGAAACGTTGTTTTTCCCGCACCCGGTTTACCTAACACCATCAATTTGTCATATTTTTGGACGGCTTCTAGTCCTGGTATTCGTTCCTCTTTTACCTTGCTGAATCCCGGACGGTCAAAGCTTTCTGAGTCTAGATTACAACCTTGCATCAATTCATTAATCGCTAACCGCCTACGCCCAATAACTTTTTCTAGGATATTGACTTTGGTATAAATATCCTTCAATCCAATAGGTTGAGTCATATCCAGCACTTTCATTGTGCCGCACTGATTTTGAATGCTGGGTTTGATTTTCTGGCGTATTTCTTGCACCAGGGTATCAATCTCTACCTCATGAGTAGGAGTTTGAGGAGTTGAAGTTGGATGATAGGCTTGATACTTCTGGATGAGGAAGTCATGCAGCTTCCGCACCTTACCGGGACCTTTACCACCAATGCTGAACTTTTTATAGACACCACTCATGCGAGTGCGAAAGGCATTATGAGAAATATAAATGGATTCAGCTAAGTCTGATTCATTCCCTTGGCGACTAAAACGTGCCACAAATGCTTCTTTCTGTTCCGGGGAAAGGTCATAGTCGCGAGCAATTTGGGTCAGAAAGTCTTTGGTTAGCGGTTGCATGAGACGAATGTTAGCTTATGTTAGCTATGTTAGCCTAAGTTTCAGCGTAATCTCTTAACTGCAACGGCGATAGTAGGAAGCAGTTGAGTTAAGAGGTTAATCGACATGACTAAACAACGGAACTTGAGTGCTGCTAAAATTATTATTGCTTTGCATGTTCTGCTGACGCCTGTGGTGCTGGGAACGGTTAGTTATTGGGTGATTAATTCGGAGTTTCAGGGGGTGATTCAATTGAAGCTAAACCGCGATGGGGGTGAAGTGTTGATTGATCGGCGTTCTAATTAAAAGAAAAATGGTGCGTGTGTAGGGGCGGGTTTCACGACTATCTTTTCGGTTGCATCCAGTTGTGACTAAACCCGCCCCGACTTGACCTTTGATTTCGCTAGCTGGTTAGTTATAGTAATGGTGCGTTACGCTCCGCTAACGCACGATGGCGGCGTGACCCAACTAAAATAGGGCTTTGTTTGTAGTAAGCACAAAGCGTGCTTTAACGCATAGCTGGAGAGGGCTAAAGCCCTGACTACGAACCTAATTAAAGACAATGATAGGGATAGGATAATGATACTAGAAATCGGGGAAGAATTGGACGCGATCGCGTGGATTCAATTACTACTTGATAGAGGAATGGTGCGTTACGCTCCGCTAACGCACCCTACGAACCTAATTAAAGACAATGATAGGGATAGGATAATGATACTAGAAATCGGGAAACAATTGGATGCGATCGCGTGGATTCAATTACTACTTGATAGTTACCAACAACGCTTGGGAAAAGAACTGATTCAACGGAATGGGAACCCGAATGATGAAGCTGTTTACAATAAACCTTTGTAGAGACGCTTCAAAAGCACGTCTCTACATCTATTCTATCCCTGAACCCTTAGCCAGAATTCAACTCCGCTAAACCCAGCACTTCCTGCAACAACCGTTGGTCTTCTAATTTAATCCGAAACCGTTCCTTTTCAATATCTCGAATCCAGCTTTGGCTTTTACCTGTCAATTGCGCTAAGTCGCGTTGACTCAGTTTGTTGCGTTGTCTCGCCGCGATAACATCTGCGCCCGAAAGTACAGACGATGATTGGGATTTAGTCTTTCGCTTGGTCAATCTTACCTTGTTCGGCTCCACGCTAGTTAGGGAATGTTCCCATTCTGACTTCAGTTCAAACCATAAAATCCGGGCTTTCATTAATAGATTCCATTTACCACGGGGCGCTGCATCCGTTAACCGCCTATTACTATTTCCATCTTGAATCCAAAACTCTAACGCCGCATCCGCATCGTCGGGGAGATCCCCTAATTTCGCCCACATGGGTTGAATCTCTGGTAAATACGTTACCGGATCAAACACAGGTTTGAGTCCATAATGACTGAGAACTTCTAAATCACTTTCAAATGTCCGCACCAGACGTTTTCGTTCATCTCGCTGGGAAGATGCCCGCAGGAGTTTGTCTTCTCCATACGCCACTCGCATTAATGTGGGTACAGTAATCCGTTGTCGTTTGCTGATTCGGGTTTTAAACAACAGCCACAACATCATCCGCGTCGCCCCTTCATGGTGTTGCCAGTTACTCATCACGGCGCTGAGTAAAGATTGGGGCAGATTGCCATACTGATAGAAGCCGGTTCGGTTTTGACAGCCTTGCCTATTTAAGAAGTATTTTGCCCAAATGCCTGCCCTAATCCGAAAGGTTAAACCAACCAAATGTTTGTATCCCTGTTTGTCTTCTTGAAAATGGTGTTCAATTGGCTGTAGATGCCACAAGCGACTTTGGGGAATGTTAAATTCTGGGACGTTGCCTTGCTTTGACCAATGAGCGCCGATGCTAATTTTGCAGGGCTGCTGGGCAAGCTGTTTGATTAGACTTAATTTAGCCGCTTTACTCAAATCTGTGCGTTTCTGGAGTCCTAAATATTTCTCAATTTGCACATCGTTGAGAGTAAACTCTTCCTGCCACGGTTTATCTAAGGCTGTGGCGTATGCAGCATAAATTAAATGAAGACAGGAGGCTTTGATATCCATCGCCTCCAGCGTCGCCTGGGCTTCGTCAGCCGATAAAGCCTCAGTTGAGTCTGTATCAAATGTATCAGTTAGCCAGAAGTCCACTTTCCCTTTGCCTTGACGCACCTGGCGCTGATAACAGAGTTTTCCAGACGCATCAGTGTGCCAAGGGAGAGAAAGTCGCTGTGCTAATAGGTTGCACGCTTCCCAGATAACGATGGAGGAAGCAAAGGGATTGGTTTTGTCATTGGCAAATAAATCTGGGCTGGTGGGAGGTCTTTCTTTCAGCTTGTATCGTCCCTTTTTCCCGTGAGCGGGAACGGGAGAACTTATGGGACAGTGAATCACACATTGAGGTTCGGAATAATACCCTTCGCAGTTGTTACACAGATTTGGATCAATCCACGTTTGGTTATCCTTGACTTTGATTGCACCCGTTGGACATTGGGTACGACAGATATCACACCCAGTACAACTTTGTGAGAGTTTGTAAGCCATAATGCGAGGAAACTACTGCAAATTTTAATAAGTAAAATTTTCAACTCAAGGGGGAACCTTTGAATCGCCTGTGCATTAAATAGGGATTGAGTGACGGCAAATTCTAAAATGGACGACTGCCACCGATAACTAGCTATAGATCGTTGCCTCAAATCACTGATGAATTTATGGCATTTTCTTTATGCTCATCAAGAATCTTTATGATCAAATTTTTGCTTGTTCCCTTCAGGATATTTGTTCAACCTGAGCAATTGTCGATTTCTTAAGATTTCCTTTAGTAGGTAACACTTTTTAATACTTTTTTATACTAAAGTATTACTATAGAGAATCTGAGGTGACTAGACGTAAATGAAACGAACCACAATTACGATCAAAGTTACTGTTGAGCAAAAGCAGCAGCTTAAACAGGAAGCAGATAAAGACAAGCGAACGCTGTCAAACTATATCAAAGTAAAACTTGGCTTACTGTAAGCTAGGTGAGTCCCAATCCTGGCTCTAAATTGCTGTTTTTGCTAAAAAATGCCCAATTTTAATGTCTGAGAGGAGGATTTGACCTATTTTGATCTCGACTGATTGGTTTTAGCGATAGAGCGTCATATTAAGCGATTTAAAACTTGCATCATTGTTATGCAAAGCTTACTTGTACGTTACTAAACAGTGACAAACTAGCGATCCCATTAGATTGGCAGCTTGCCACTCCTTAACTGTCTAAGCACAGAGGATTCGGAGTTTGTAGAGCGCTATTGGTTTCGTTAAATAGTTGGCTTATCCCTAATCAAGCAGTCTGAGCGTGGCAAGTCGTCTATCTCTAGATAGAGGAATGTTTGTCTGTAAAAATAGGGTTGTTTTGTAGTCTAATTAACTGAAATATATAACGAAACAATGTATAGAATTCTATTTTGATTTTTATTGAATAACCTTTGGTATCAATTTTAACAAAATTCAGGCAGGATGTAGGATATTAGTGAAGTAAAATTAATTAAATAGAATTAGGGCAAGAAATCGCAATCAACCCTCTAGTTTTTAGACGAGCGCAAAAATAACGTAACAAAAGCTACCCGATCATCCTTGTTTGATTGTTAACTGTAAGGAGTCGGACACAATTAACGTTGACGGTTGAGATTGGGGAACTCTTAACAGGGAACAGGAAAGATTTGACGATTAAGATTCTTAGTAAAGCGGACAGAATTGATGTCCAGGTACTGAATTACTCTAAGTCACCCGAAAAACTCCCCTGTTCAACCTATTCCAGACGTGCCATGGCACGTCTCTACGGTGGGCTTTCCGACCGTGAAACTGCTTTAATCAGAGAAAAATCAGCACATCTAGCTCGATTCGATAACTTGCCTTATCATGATGTGAGTTGGTTCGTTACCAATGGTCAACCTCTCCTCGAATCAGAATCTCGCTTATTGACCATTCCTACCACAGACGGGCTTACGTGCCGATAGGTTACAGGCGATTTGAACTAAAGACTTTACAATTAGTTACATGAATGTGGATAATGGCAAATAGTAAAATCTATTAACATTTTTTATGTTAAAGGCGAGAAAATTTAATAAAAATTTAAGCATTCAACCGTTCACTCCCGCAAAACCCTCGCAATAGTTGAGCCACGCCTCTGAGTGTGGAGAAAATCATGGCTATTTTACCCACTTCCATTGAATCTACCCCCAACTCCACCAACAACCAACAGGCACCGGAATCCCAACAATACAGCGAAGCCCAATTTCAGGCGTTAGTTGCCAATGTTCCGGGCGCTGTCTATCGTTGTACCTGGGACTCGGTTGGAACGATGACGTTTCTGAGTTCAGCGATTCAGGATATTTCTGGCTATGAGGCGTCAGAGTTTATTAGCGATCGCATCCGTTCCTTTGACAGTATTATCCACCCTCACGATCGCCGTCGCGTGAAAGAAAGCGTGGGGCAAAGTATTGACAACCAACACCCTTATGTGCTGGAGTACCGGATTGTCCGCGCCGATGGCAAAATCGCTTGGGTCTATGATAAAGGTCAAGGGACGCAGGATGAGAATGGTGTCGTCCAATGGCTGGATGGCGTGATCCTGGATATTAGCGATCGCAAACGAACCGAACTTCAACTGCGAGAGACGCAAGCCTTCCTCAACTCCGTGATCGAGAATCTCCCGGTGGGTGTCTTGATTAAAGATGCCAAAGAATTACAGGTGATGTACTGGAACAAAACCAGCGAAGAACTCTTGGGTTACTCGAAAGCCCAAGTTCTGGGTAAGAGTGACTATGATTTTTTACCCTACCAACAAGCCCGACTCTTACGGGCGAAGGATCGACAAATTCTCATGGGGGGTACATTAGTCGATATTCCTGAAGCCCCCTTGAACACGCCCCATCGCGGCGAACGCATTGTCAATACTAAAAAAGTCCCCCTGCTGGATGAAACCGATACACCCCAATATCTATTAGGGATTGTTGAAGATATCACAGAACGCAAGCAAGCCGAAGCCGCCCTGCGAGAATCGGAACGTCATTATCGCTGTATCGTGGAAACTGCATCTGAGGGGGTTTGGGTGTTTGATGAGAATAACCAAATCACCTTCGCCAATAGTCGCATGGCGCAAATGCTGGGGTATACGATCGCACAAATGCAGGGGCGATCGCTGTTTGATTTTATTGACAGCGAATCCCAAGCGCTGATCCAAACCCACTTAGATCGTCGTCGTCAAGGAATCCAGGAACGCTACGACTTCAAGTTTCGCCGCAAAGACGGATCAAATCTATGGGCGATTATTTCGGCGACGCCACTATTTAATGATCAAGGAGGGTTTGTCGGCGTACTCAGAATGATTACCGATATTAGCGATCGCAAACAGGCTGAGGAAGCCTTACAAGAGAGAGAACACTTTTTAAGCAGCATCCTCAATGGTGTGGAAAACTCCATTAGTGTCGTCGATGTTCATCAACACCAGAGTGAACCTGATCCATCCTGTGAATTCCGTTATGTGGATGTGAATCCCGCTTACGAACAGTTAATCGGTATCCCCGCCGAACAGTTACGGAATCAACCCCTCGGTGCGATCTTACCGCCGGATCGGGCAATCACGATAACTGAACATTACACAACCTGTGTCCAGACGGGAACATCCCTATCCTATGAAGAATGTTTTAGTGTACAGGGACAAGAACGGTGGTGGATTACCACATTAACCCCCCTGCGTGATCAACACGGACAGATTTATCGGGTGGTAAGTACCAGTACCAACATCACCCAGCGCAAGCAAGCGGAACAAAAAACGGCGCGATTGACGGCGATTTTGGAAAGTACCACCGATTTTGTCAGTATGTGTGAACCGGATGGGACACTCCTCTATATTAATCAGGCGGGGCGGCAACTGGTGGGACTTGATCCAGATCAGCAGATCAGCCATCTACGGATGTGGGATTTCCATCCCCAGTCGGTGAACCAACGGTTGTTCGCCGAAGCCTTACCCACCGTGATCCAGGACAAAGTATGGCAAGGTGAAACCTCACTCCTGCACCAACAGGATTGGGAAATTCCTGTATCTCAAGTGGTGATGGCGCATCCCGGCGCAACTGGAGAAGTGGAGGTGTTTTCCACAATTATCCGGGATATTAGCGATCGCAAACAGGCGGAGGAAGCCTTGCGGAAATCGGAACAGGAGTTGAGAGTCAAAAACCAGGATCTCCAGCACACCTTAGATCAACTCAAAAAGACGCAAACCCAACTGATTCAACAGGAAAAAATGGTTAGCTTGGGTCAGATGGTGGCGGGTATTGCCCACGAAATCAATAACCCGATTGGTTTCATTGCCGGGAATATTACCTATACTCGTCAATATGGGACAGAATTGTTGCATTTATTGCAACTTTATGCTAAGCATTATCCCCAACCTGTTGCCGAAATTCAAGCCGAGATTGAGGCGATTGATTTAGACTTTGTTAGGGCAGATTTTCCCAAACTCTTGAACTCCATGGAAGAGGGTGCCAATCGCATCCGCCAAATTGTCTTATCCCTGCGGAATTTCTCCCGTTTAGATGAGGCGGAAATTAAGGCTGTGGATATCCATGACGGGATTGAAAGCACCTTACTTGTCTTACAGCATCGACTCAAATCAACATTGAATCGTCCAGAAATTCAGGTTGACAAACACTATGGCAACTTGCCATCGGTGGAATGCTACGCCAGTCAGCTTAATCAGGTGTTTTTGAATATCCTGGGGAATGCCATTGATGCCTTAGACACCCACCCAGAACCCCGCCGGATTACGATATCTACGGCAGTGAGTTCTCAGTTTCCCGTTATCCCATTAGCGGAATCCCCGGAAAAGGAACCCCAGAACTTGCAACCGATTGAACTGGTAATTATTCGGATCAAGGATAATGGTCCGGGTATCCCCGAAGCGATTCAAACGCAAATCTTTGATCCGTTCTTTACCACCAAAGCCATTGGCACAGGGACGGGTTTAGGGTTATCGATTTCCCACTCAATTGTGGTGGATAAACATGGGGGTCAATTAACCTGTATTTCCCAACCGGCTCAAGGGACAGAGTTTGTAATTGAGTTACCGGTGAAGCAAAAATCGCTCTCGTCTCCGCTTAAGTTTTCCTTTGGGGAATCCTTCGCCTTATCACCCCAGTTTGTGCAGTCGCCAGCCTAAAATCAGGTAGTCTTATGGTGGGTGTGGGTTTAGACAGTCTCTGTGTTGGTAACGGATAACGGCTCAACCCAACCCGCCCCAGCGTTAACAGGCAGCTAATGACTTCACTCAACCGGATAGCTTCAATGGATAGTTTTAGAGGCAGTTAAAATGGCATACAGTAACTTTAGTTTAGCCAAAGTCAAAGAGGAGTTTGATTTAACATTTACTGAAAATCAAAATGTTTTTGCTCAAGTTGAGCCAGCCAACTCCTCGGAAATTTTATCCCTACTCTTGCCTGACTATATTCTGCTGGCAACAGCAATTAATACAGAAAAAGCACGTTCTGAATTACTTATTTCTCAGATTTTAACCGAGGTGAGGCGCCAGTTAAATGCTCAGGTCAGTTTATTTTCAGGAACCGATTTTAACGTTGATGAAGAATTGGGATTGAATGGATACTGTGATTTTATTATTAGCGCCTCATCTGAACAGTATTTCATTAGCACTCCCGTAATTATTGTTGTGGAAGCAAAAAATGAGAATATTATCGGGGGATTGGGTCAATGTGTGGCAACAATGCTAGGAGCGCAGTTGTTTAATCAACGGGCTGCCCATGAAATACCGATTATTTATGGTGCTGTCACGACGGGTACGATTTGGAAGTTTTTAACCTTGGCAGGGAAGTCAGTTTTTATTGATGCTGTTGACTATCATATTAAAGAAGTTGATAAAATTTTAGGAATTTTATTGCAGCCAATTCAGCAGTATTTATCAACCCAGGTTACTTAAATAATAAGTGGTCGTATAAAAAAAAGCACCGTACTAAGTTTTGTAAATACGCCTCAAACTCGGACAAAGGACAAAGGACAAAGGACGAATGACTTAGCTTGCTTCTTTTCGGGCAGCGAGTTCTTCACCGTTCACGTTAAGTCAGGCAGTTTTTTACTCTGTCATCGATTTAACCGGAAATAAAAAAAACACACAGAATATTTAACAAGGCTTTACATCACTTTTTTGCCCTGAAGGTATGATGTAGATATAAAAAAAAATCTGAAATGTGGCAAAGTTAAAATTAGGACAGCTTACCCACAACTCTTGCTCTGATCACCCGACTCCTAAATTATGCTGAAAACTACCCAACTGGTCAAACAAAGTTCAGTCGAACGCCTCGTCAAGCTATGGGCGCAACGTTACGTGCCAGACTTGTCAACTCTATCCTCAATAGAAGGGGAGTTAACCCCCTTTGATTTGATAGCTGCATCTTCTCGAGAAGGGCGAATTAAAACCGTTGCCGAAATACGGCGCTTAGTCCAGATTCATTGTGAACGTGCTGGGATGAAAACCAATGCTCTTTTCTCTTATGTCCCTAATGTGGTGAATTTAGCCGAAGCTCGGCGATTAGCTCAGTTTGGAGCAAAGGCTTATTCCAAGGCAATGGATGTTTACTTGCAGCAATCACCATCTACCGCATCCTTAACTGCAATGCGATTGACACTGACTCAAAATAACTCCGAAAAAGTAATTGATTTATCAAGCAAAGTCTTTGCCAATTGGGCGAAACAAGCCTTAGAACTACCTGCCATTGAACAGCTCTACACAGAACTTGAACCCTCATTATTGGAACTTCAACAGCAACATCTAGTCTCAAAAGACCCGCGCACAATTGGCTTTATCAATACCCAGTTTCACTTCAGTGCCGCATTAATCCTCAACAAACTCACCCTTGCCGAGCAAGTGTTGGTCAGCCCCTATCTGAAGTTTATCGAAGAGCAAGCTTGTATTCCTTGGAGACGGGTATGTTCAGCTGCTGCCCAGCATGAGCCGAGTTCACCTATCTTAGCCATTGTCGAACAGATGCTACCGTTCAGTCACGCAATTGCCAACAAAGTTTACAATCAATGCATCGAATTATTCCCTCATCATCAAAGCCGTCGAGGTGGACTAATTGACCCAGGTGTAACAGCCTCTACAACCAGAGATCTAAATATGTTCCAAAGCTATTTATGGTTGTGTGTGCTAGAGGAAAGTATGGCAGCCGTGGAACAAGAACTCGTGCCTTTATGTGTGATGGTTTTTCCTAGCGTAGATGTAGCTTGGGATCTGGTAGCGGATATGAACCAATTACTCATAGATGAAGTACTTGACCGTATTCCAGCAAAATCAAAGCATCTAGTACAACCCTATGCTCACACCATGAATGAAATCTTCTCCAATCTTGAGCAGAAAGCCGATGAACTTAGTAAAGGATTGTATAAATTCGTTGACGATTCAATGCGACTGACGATGAGACACTAGGCTAAATCTGGCAATAGGGATTGGTCATTGAAAATGGATAAAAGCCATAGGCAAACCTAGTCAATATAACCGATATGGCACTACGCATTGAAGTTAGGACAATAAAATTGGGTGAAAAGGCAACAGGAAACAGGCAACAGATAAATGTCATAACGTATCCCCGTAGTGCTAGGTTTGTAAAAAGGTTACTATCAATAGCGACAAGAAAGTTCCATTACCCGCCCCTAAACACTCAAAACTCTCTCATCCCTTTGGTTTCTGTAATTGCTTCAGTGTTTGATACATTTCCGGTAATCGATTATAAATAGCGGATGCTTTCAAGAATAATTTATGGGGAACAGCGGGAATACCCGAGACAATCGCCCCGGGTTCGATATCATTATGAACCCCTGTTTTCGCGGTTGCGATCGCGCCGTCTCCAATCTTAGCTTGATTGGCAATTCCGACTTGCCCCGCGAGAATCACCCGATTCCCCACATTCACACCCCCAGCCAAGCCAACTTGCGCCGCGATCGCACAAGCACCTCCCACTTGACACCCATGACCAATTTGGACTAAGTTATCAATTTTAGTATTACAACCAATCCGAGTTTCTCCCACAGCCGGACGGTCAATCGTCGTATTACATCCCACTTCCACCCCATCTTCTAAAACCGTATACCCCGATTGTTCCATCTTCAACCACCCCTCTTTAGTGGGGACAAAACCAAACCCTTCCGCCCCAATTACCGCACCGCTATGAATCACACAATCCGCCCCAATTTGGCTACGTTCATGAATGGTACAGTTCCCATGTAAAATAGTGCGATCGCCGATTTGCACATTGGGATAAATCACCACATTCGGATGAATACAAACCCGATCACCAATCCTCACCCCCGCCTGAATCACCACATGCGCCCCAATATAAACTCCCTCCCCTACCTGCGCCTCTTGATGAATCACAGCGCTAGCATGAATTTCCGGTACAGGTTTCCAGGGTTGATAGAAAAGCGCGATCGCACGGGCAAATAATAGTCGGGGTTCCGATGCGCCAATCCAAGCAATACCGCGTTCTGTGGCTTGTCGTTGTAACCCCTCATCCGGGGGTAAAATTAACGCCCTCGCCTCGGTAGTTTTCACCCTAGCCGCAAACTTAGCCCCCTCAATATAGCTGATCATACTGTGAGTAGCTTGGTCAATGGGGGCGATACCCTGAATCTCTGGATCACCCTCTGGATTAGCTAATAGACTCGTGCGATCGGTGGCTAGATTAAGTTTTTGTACCAGTTCACTAAATTTCATCGTTTTCTGGATTCATTATTTATCGTTCATGGTTAATTGTTAAGCCATGGATAATTCTGGGAACGGGTTCAATAATTTCCAATCTGTCTATTATAGTTAACGGTTACCGTTCCATTGGTTTGATTTACGGTTACGCTAGTTTCTACAGTGAACATTGTCGCACCGGGAGGGCGTCCTTTAAACGTAAACGTTACACTACCATCCTCATTTGCTGTATAAGGTGCATCTTGTACAGGACCATGCATCGCCGCTTCAGCCCGATATTGCCTCAATCCACCATTAATCCGTTCAGCCGCTTGTCGGGCGAGATTTTTCGCTCGATTCAGGTCAATATAATATCCGGGATCTACTTCTGGAGAAGATGCAGGCGATCGCGGGGATGTTTGGGCTATGCCATTGACGGCATTCCCGGCAAATGTTATCAGAGTTAGGGCAGAAACTATTAGAATTTTATACATATTTCTATCCTCACAAGTTTGAAAACATAGATTATCTATTATAGCGTTTTTTCTAAGAATTAGGGCTTACAAACCTTGAGCAGCACAACCCTGGCAATTCTACGTGTTGCCGAGCAAGCTTTATTATTTATTCCTCACTAAAAAATAACCTAAATTCATCCCAAAGAATAGAGAAATACTATCATTTCATGGGCTTGTAAATCCCATCAAATTGTCCCTCAAATCCTTAACCCCCTCTGCGTCCCTCTGCGTAAACCTCTGCGATCCTCTGCGTTGAAAAAATAGAATTCCGATACTGATGGATTGGATATAACATGCTGAATCATTTTGCCCCTAAGTAGTCGGACAAAAGAAAACGGTACTGTATTAAGTTATGTAAATATCCCTCAAACCCTTACTGTTCCCTATTCTCTAATCTCAACAATTAACTTTAATTATGTCCACCTACTTAGATTGAACCGGGCGGGTTTCGTTGTTCAATTATCAATAACCAACGAACTTTAGTCCCTAAACCCGCCCCTACCTTTTCCCCATTGCTTGACCCGCTAACCAAGCCGTTGTCCAAGCATTCTGAAAATTAAATCCGCCCGTAATTCCATCAATATCCAGGATTTCACCCGCAAAGTAAAGCCCCCGACAGCAGCGACTTTCCATTGTTTTAAAATTCACCTCTTTTAAACTTATCCCGCCGCAGGTAACAAATTCTTCCTTAAAAACCCCCTTACCTTGAATCACATAACGTCCCTGATTCAGTTCTTGTACCAATTGATTCAATGCTTTTTTCGAGAGTTCTGCCCAGCGTTTGTTTGAGTCAATTCCAACGTAGCTAATTAAACTCTGCCATAACCGTTTCGGAATCGGAATTGGGCAACTTGTGCTGATATGACGGTGCGGAAGTTGAGATTTAACCGATAGTAATAGCTGGCGTAGATAGTCTTGAGTATATTGAGGAAGCCAATTAATCACTAAAGGAGTTTGGTAGTGACAATCGTAGAAAAATCGGGTCCCCCAAGCCGACAGTTTAAGGACGGCTGGACCACTTAATCCCCAATGGGTAATCAGTAATGGTCCCGTTTGTTCCTTGACATTTTTCTCGGCTTCTGGTAGTTTTAAACGAACATCATTGACACTAATTCCGGCTAAATCCTGTAAGCGTGGGTCTGATATCGTAAACGTAAATAAAGAGGGGACAGGGGGTTGGATCGAATGACCCAAATCCTGAGCAAAGCGATAGCCAAGGGGATTACTCCCCGTCGCCAAAAGCACGCGATCGCACTCAATTATTTCTCCTGTTTTTAACTGGACTTGAAACCCAGAGGTAAAGCGAATGGATTTAACTGGAGTCGCGGTGCGAATCTGAACCCCTGCGCTTATAGCCGTGTGGATGAGACAATCAACAATCGTTTGCGACGTATCCGTAACCGGGAACATCCGCCCATCCGCTTCGGTTTTCAGGTGTACCCCCTGCTCCTCAAACCACGCGATCGTATCTTTGGGTTGAAACCGAGTAAACGCCGATCGCAAGGCTTTCCCTCCTCTGGGATAAGCTTGTACCAAAAGGGCGGGATCAAAACAGGCATGGGTGACATTACAGCGCCCCCCACCAGAAATCCGCACCTTAGTTAAAGGCGTTTTCGAGGCTTCCAGCAGGATGACTTGGGTGTGAGGATGGGCGGATGCAGATGCGATCGCGCCGAAAAAACCAGCCGCACCCCCACCGATAACGACAATTCTAACAGACAAGGTGCTTACATTAATCAGGGTTACGATTATTCTAAGGGTTCAAAATCAGATTTAGCCGCCCCACAGACGGGACATACCCAGTCATCAGGGATATCCTCAAAAGCGGTTCCGGGTTCGATACCGCCATCGGGATCACCTTTTTCGGGATCATATTCGTAGTTGCAAAGGGTGCAAACGTATTTTTTCATATTGTCTTCTCTTCATTTACAGGGTTTTCACTCAGTAGTCCTCCTGTAGGGGGGAACGAGGGGGGTAGGGGGGAACGAGGGGGGTGGGAAGGGGGCTAGGGGGTTAGGTTTTCTTATAACAAAGTAACAAATGACGAATGACAAATGACGAATGACAAACTTATTGATATCCCGCCGCCTGTAGCGCAAATAACCGCCCATAACGTCCGCCAAGTTCCACTAATTCCTCATGGGTTCCCTGTTCAATGATTTCTCCCCCCGCCATCACCACAATCTTATCCGCCATTCGTACTGTGGAGAAGCGATGAGAAATTAACACCACCATTTGATTCTGGGTAATCGTGCGGAAGTGGTTAAAGACTCGCACCTCTGCTTCTGCATCCATGGCGGCTGTGGGTTCATCTAAGACTAAAATATCTGCATCGGTTCGCATAAACGCACGAGATAGGGCTATTTTCTGCCATTGACCCCCAGATAATTCCTGTCCCCCTTTAAACCATCGCCCCAACTGGGTGTTAAATCCGTCTGGCATTGACTCAATAAAGGGTTTCGCCATGCCTTTTTCTGCCGCATTTTCCCAGCGGGTTTTATCTTGCAAATAGTCTACATCCCCGACGCCAACATTCTCGCCTACGGTAAATTGATAGCGGACAAAGTTCTGGAAGATTACCCCAATCCGACGGCGGAGGGTATTCATATCCCATTCCTGTAAATCTACCCCATCTAACAAAATGCGCCCGAAATCGGGTGTATAGAGACGAGTTAATAGCTTAATTAACGTTGTCTTTCCTGACCCATTTTCACCGACAATGGCTAATTTTTCTCCGGGTTTCAGGTGCAAGTTAATCCCTTTTAGTGCAGGGGTTTGACTTCCAGGATAGGTAAAAAACACAGTCTCAAACTGAATTCCATCCCCCGGTTTTGTCCCCTGAGTGGCTGTCCCCTGAGATTGGGGAACCTCTTGTTCCAGAAATTCGTAAAGATTGGAAATATAGAGGTTATCTTCATACATCCCGCCAATTGAGGTAAGTATGGCGGAAAAGGTGGATTGTCCTTGGCGAAATACGGTTAAATACATGGTCATATCACCTAAGGAAATCCGACCAAAGATGGTTTCGATGACAATCCACGCATACGCCCCATAAAATGTCAGCGTACTTAGTAACCCTAACAAATACCCCCAAAATCCCCGCCGAATGGTCAAATCTCTATCTTCTCGGTAAAGGCGTCTGAAGGTATCGTTGTAGCGTTGTAGCATAGTTGCGCCAAGCTGGTATAGCTGAATTTCCTTGGCGTAATCTTCTCTAGCAATTAAGGTTTCCAAATAATGCTGCTGGCGGGTTTCTGGGGAACGCCAACGGAACAAGCGAAAGGCGACGCCAGCAAAGCGAGTTTCGGCGATAAAGGGAGGAATTGCAGCTATCACTAATATTGCCACCGCCCAGGTTGAGAATTGCAGCAGTAATCCGCCAAAGGTGAGTAGCGACAAACTATCCCGAACCAGTCCAAACGTGCGCGTCACTAGCGCCAGAGGACGACTGGAGGCTTCTCGCCGCGCCTGGGTCATTTTGTCGTAAAATTCGGAGTCCTCGAAGTGGGGTAAGTCTAAGGTTAAGGCTTTTTCTAGAATTAACACATTGACCCGTTGCGCTAATAATACTCGCAATAGCGACTGGCAAACCGTTTGACCGCGCTGATTTCCTGCCAGTATCATTACTGCGATCGCTTCTAATCCGACATAGCCTAACGCTAGCCACCGATGGGCGGCTATCCCTGACTGAGACGCCAATACTACGGTATCGACAATCAATTTACCCAAGTATGCGATCGCGGCGGGTAATAATCCAGCTATGATGGTTAAAATAGCTAGCACCAAGGTTAGTCTGTGATTGGTTGTCCAAACTAATCCCAAGGCGCGTCCACTATAGCGGAATACGGAAAGCGATTGACGAATATTCCGGATCAGAAATCTCAGCGAGTAGCGTTTCTTGCGTCGGTTCATTTTTTCTGGTAGACATTTTGCCAGCACTACTACGCAGTGTAGATCCTGATCCATTGTCGGGGCGGGTTTAGGAACAATCGTAGGGGCGGGTTTAGGAACAATCGTAGGGGCGGGTTTAGGAACTAACTTAGCTTGTCACCGATAAATCAACAACAAAACCCGCCCTCCTCACCGATAAATCAACAACAAAACCCGCCCTCCTCACCGATAAATCAACAACAAAACCCGCCCTCCTCACCGATAAATCAACAACAAAACCCGCCCTCCTCACCGATAAATCAACTTTGGCATCCGAAAATCGCACAAAATTAAATCAGGGACTAACTCTTTGGCTAAGAGTAAGCCCCTGTGATAATCCCCAGTCCCAATTGCCTTATATCCTTTTTACTGTAAGACATTAATGATAATGTCCCGCAAAATTTATTCATCTTCAATGACTAAAATTTTAGCATCGTGTGTCACAGTTTTGCTCAAACTACTGTCTTATACAAAAACTATCAGGTTTTGGGGGGGGTAGATTGACCAATGCCCAAGGATTCCTTACTATGTTTCAACTGCTTCCAGAGATCCTGCACTTGCTGATAGGCTCGTTCAGAGGAAATCTTGCCGCCAGTTTCTAGGGCAGAAATATAGGAGACTTTCTGGGCAAACTCTTGCAAGTTGGCATTAAAGGCTAGATCCTCTGGTGTAAACTTGCCGTAGTAGCGGCATCTAGGGTAAAGAAAGTTTTGCTTACTGACCTGTGCGGAATCGAATGATGCGGACTGTGCCATATCTTATCTCCTGTCTCATAATCTCTTATTTTCCATTATATTAACAACTACTTAACCTTGCCTTAACTATAAGTTAACTAAATGTTATATAATGATTCGATTTGAGTTGTGAACCTAGGGATGAGGAAAGGGAATAGAGAACAGGGAACAAATGACGTAGCTTGCTTGAGGCTTCCTTGAGTATGACAAATGACGAATGACGAATCACCTATGAATATTAGAATCATAACGTTCAATATCCGTTACGATAAGCCTGATCCAGATAACCAGGATTGGAGGATTCGGCGTGATGCGATCGCGGCGCTGATTCAGGAGTATCATCCAGATATCATTGGCACACAGGAAGGCAAAGCCCATCAGTTACTGGACTTACATCGCCGTCTCCCGAATTATCAAAGTATTGGGGGCGATCGCACGGGAACAGGAACAGGAGAACATTGTGCGATTTTCTATAACCAAGACCGTCTCAAATGCTTGGATCATGGTGATTTTTTCTTAAGTGATACGCCTGATAGTGCTGGAAGTGTTAGTCCGAACTGGGGGAACCCTTTACCGCGCATGACAACTTGGGCAGTCTTTAGTGTAGCGCAGGTATCTAAAACAATCACCTGTTTCAATACCCATCTAGATTATAACAGCGCCAAGGCACGGGAATTGGGGGCAAGACTGATCCGCGATCGCATGATTCACTGCAACCCTGACACGACCTATCTCTTCCTTACAGGTGATTTTAATGCTGAACCCGGTAGCTTACCACGGGAAATCTTATCCAAGTCATCAGCGAATTCTATGACTCTCCATGATGCCTTATCCGATATTGAATTAGAAAAACAGTTAAGTTTTCATGACTTTACAGGTCAGCCGTTTGCTGCTGTTGATACGATTTATTACGATAGTCGCGTAAAACGAGAAACTGTGACCGTTGATAATCGGAAATGCCAAGGAATTTTTCCCTCAGATCATTTCCCGGTTATTGCTAATTTTGTTAATGATTAGTAGGGGTTTGGTTTCCAAAACCAATCAACAGTAAATAATTAACACACCCTACAGGTTCACATTATTATGGCTGGTAGTCATATCCTCTCAAGTCTTGAGCTATTCATATTCGGAATATTCAGAAACTCACAAAAGATAGAGGTATCAACAATTGCCACTGCCTTCATCCGCTGATCTCCATCTCTTCACGGATAGAAGCTAACCATTCCAGTGCTTTTTGCTGCTTCTGTTCACGTCCAGGATGATGTTTCACAAACCGTTCAAGTAAACCCCGTGTCATCAGATGTCCAACCGAACCTTGAGCAATTAATTCAGGGTAGTCTGGAATATTTCCTAATCGGATCAGTTTACTCGAACCATCATCAGGACTACGATAGCAAAAAACGGTTTCTGGTACAGCCTGATCCGGTAACGCATCAAGTAATGCCGGATTATGGCTACTAATCAGGACTCGCAAATTACGTTGTTGTGCAATATTAGACATCCGCTTCAGTAAACTTTCGGCTCGACTAGGATGTACTCCATTATCAATTTCTTCAATAACGACAATGCTTTGTTCTGGAGCCGAAAACAAAACTCCTGCAATCGACAGAACTCTTAATGTGCCATCTGAAAGAGTCGCGGCATCATAGGCAGTTGATGTGCCACCAAAGGTTTCAGTTAACTGCACCATCACTTCTCCACGAGGCGTTTCAATAAAGCTGATATCTTTAATGTCTTGTTCAGGAAGGCTTCTCACAAATTCTAATATCTCAGCCTTAATCGTCGCGTCTTGGCATAGATTATAAAGAACACCCGAAATATTTTCGCCGTGTTTCTTGAGCAATTTATCGGTTTTATGTCCATAAAAGCGCATGGCATTAGGTTCAGGCTCCAGAAAAACAATGCCACTCAACCAACGCACATAATTCTTAGTGATTTTCGGTATTTTATCGCGAGTTTCTTGGTTTTCAGGACGAAACCGAATTTCACTCAATAACTGTGTGAAAATTGCCATCTGGCTACTGCATACGATTTTTGGCTTTCTACCACCACGGGCAAAATTATTATATGCCACAAAAACATCACTACCTGCTCCTTGAGGTTCACTGATAATTTGGTAAAGTGGAACAGTCGATGTCGAGCCTGTGATGCTTTCTTGGGTGACATGGATCTCTCCATCCTTGGCAAACCCTAGATTAATCTCAAAATGCTCCCAGCCGGCAAAGGCTTGAGTTGTTACATCACAGGAAATTTGCAATGATGTTGATCCTCGGTATCCAAGATTATTAATTTCACCTCTAAACAGATTGTCACTCTGTTGATGCGTGTTTCCAAGCAGGCTTAATCGCTCGCCTTCAGCAATCATAGACAGTAATTTTAGGGCTTCAATGATGTTGCTTTTGCCTGATGCATTAGCACCAATTAAGACGGTTAAAGAAGCCAAGGGTAAAACTCCATGTCGATAGCTTTTGAAGTTTTTCACTTGAATGGTTTTAAGCATTTTATCAATTGATTTGACTTGATAGTGAAGCAAAAACTATAAGTCCTAGATTAAAATTATGCTAACACCGCTGGCAACCAATCATCGCCCCATAATCGGAATTACTGATAAAATTGTCCGGTTTAATACCGTAGACCGTTGTTTATATTCAGCTCCTCCGCTATATACAGGTAAGGGACGACCGAGAAAACATGGTCGAAAATTTAAGCTCAACGACTCTTCAACTTGGTGGAAAGCCACCGAGACTTTTGAGGTTGAGGATGTCAAGTTAGGACGGTTTCGAGTACGCAGGTGGAAAGTCTCCAGGTTGGAAGAAAGGGAACAAACGTACTAAAATAACAAGTTACCTTGTGGTCAAAAAAGGTAAAGCACGACACAAAAAACGGAATAAAAAAGCTTCTTAACCTCTTTACATTTAGGAATTTTTCTTCTTTCTCAGCATAGAGCTATGGCTGAGTTAATTGGTCGTAGTCTAAACTCCAGTAATTGACTAATACACCATTTTAGTTGGGTCGCGCCAGTAGTGGCGTGGCACACCTTAATTGGTGGATTAGAATTGTAGGGGCGCATGGCATGCGCCCAATTTCACCGCCAAATCTATCCCACAATTTTAGCTGTGTCAGTCCAGTAGCTTAAAACCTTATTCCGTAGAAGGTGCAACAATGGGAGGCGTCCGCTGAGAAAGATCATTGGCGATTTTAGTGCAAACTAAAGAATTAGGATCATTAAAGTCTTTAAAATAAATTTTTAACGGTGGATTATAGGGAAATTTATTGCAAAAATTTTCATTTAGATCAATCCCTTTTCTAAAGGTATACCTTGATTGAATTCCAGCCATTGGATCATGATATACTGCTTGATAAACACATACCCAACGAAACACAGGCCATAAGTTTGTTGCATCATCATCAAGTTCGACTGATTTATAATTAATTATTTCCTGTTCTTTTTTTTTGTGAATTTCAGACTCCATAGATATACATATTGACTCTAAGTCATTTTTGGTAATAGGAAATTCAGTAAATTCATTATTTACATTATCAGTTTGTTTTTCTGGTAGCTGTATAAAAACTTGCAAGATATTTCCGGCAAAGAGAGTGATCAATGTTACTAAAGTTATCCAAGGTCTTGCTTGGAAAAAATCAGCAATTACTGGAATTGATAACAATTGAATTATTGCACTTGAAATAGATTTTGTCTCAGGCGATGACTGTCTTGACTGTCTATTAGAATCTGACATGGTAACCTTCTTCATGTTGATCTATAGCGCTACGCGCTGGTGTATTTACACTATTAGAAATGAGGGGTTTATCAAAAGAGACTTAGAACAAGTGTACTGTAACTACGCGAGAGCGTACTGCTATATTTGCCTATTTGTGTCTACTTGAGTCTTTCTACTCACCTTTGACTTCTTTTTCAGGATAAAACCCTAGTGAAATAGATCTAAGTAGCCCTGATAAACTGCGTACACCAGAACAGATGAAAATTAATCTCTCCTGACTCCTATTTTTAAGTCAGTAGGACAAAAAGTTGGGAAATTATGTAAATTTTTGTAAAGGTTTTCACCTAGACACAGATACCGTCTTTGCCATCTCATCTAAAGGATTAGGACGCGGATTAAAGGGACGATTTTGAGGAACAACGGTGAAATAAGGATTCAGTAATTCTTCTTCTACCCAACCTGAATAATAATTCAGCTTCGTTGTCGTTTCCGTTAATTCCAATACGTCTAAATCACCCCGCAAGGCGTTCATATTCGCTGGCTTTTCCCCTGTCCATTGATCCTGATCGGATACAATTCCCAGAGGTCCACCACCAAAGAAATTTAGGGCGACTTGATCAAAACCGCGCACAAAGCGATCGCCTTGCCAATGCCATTCGTGTCCCGCCCAGTATAGAGGCGGTTGCCAGGGACGAGGTTGCCATGATGACCCATATTTCTCAGACCAAGAACTCGTCCCCTCGTCTAAGCTGACGGTAAAGCCATCCTCATACCGAACTTCATACCGCCCTTTTTGGGTTTGGTAGTCCAACGGAGACCACCATAATACCTCTACCGTATCTCCCACCTGATCCGCCTCCAGAGTAACGGCTGGAGTTTCCGCTAATAAACGGCGGTAAATCGGCAATCCCTGACTCGGCAGTTTCGCCTTTGCTGCAAATCGCCAACAAGACCAATTTCCAGGATTATCTGCCCCTTGCCAACGAACTTGGCAAACCCCATTTCCGGTTCCCACCCAGAGGCGATCACCTTCTAAGTGCAGTTGATCAGGAATTGCCCCAATAATCGGACTATTGCGGACGGTGTAGGAGGTGATTGTGCCAGATTTGAGAGAAGGAGGAGAAGGACGATAGGCAACTAATCCCATTCCGGATAGATAGGGATTCCCTTCGCCACTGATTTGAGTTCCCAGCCAAAAGACTGGATTGCTGGGATCTCCGGCGATGACAAAATCAGTAATTTGTTGCCCTTGAATTTCTTCAGGTTGAATCACCACCAACTCATTCATATCGGGATTGTAACCAACCATCGTGGCGATACCACTAAATCCTTCCCCTTGTTCCGATGCGACTGACCAAAATAGGCGATCCGCATAACTGAGGGCGGAGGTAATTCGAGGAACTCCCAAGGAAAATCCGACTTCAGCCTGCCTTACCTGGTCTAAGGTATAGAGGGGGTGACGTTGGGGTTGTTCGCTATTGGGAGTAATCAGTTCAAAGACAACCGTTTCGGGTTCAATTCCTTGCGCTTCATTGCCAAAGGGATTCGGTTCGAGAATGACGCGATATTGATAAGATTTACCGTTAATTTCAATAGTTTGATAGGGGGAATTATGGAGATTTTCTGAGAATTGTTCAGGATTATTAGCTGTCTGCAATTCATTGGCTAAGGTTCCCGGTTCTACTGTCCAAGTGCGATCAAATCGGCAAAAGACAATATCATACTGCTGCGTCTGGAAGGTAATCGTATCAGCATCTGTAATAATATCGCGAATGTGATAGTCAAATTGCTGATACAGTCCCTGATCATTAGCAGACGCAATGGGTACGGGTTCAGTTTGGCTAGGGCAATTAGCGGGATTCCTGATGGCTTGAGAGGAAATGTTCACCGGGGTGGTGCAACTCTGGAGTAATCCGATAATCGCAAAAATAGGTAAGATAGGTTTCATGGAAAAAGCACCAGAACTATTATTCTTAAAGACGAATTTCAGGAGTTAGCGTTCCAATTTGTCATTCGTCATTGGTCATTGGTCATTTGTTACTAGACAGGGAAGGAAGAACCGGGAACCGGAAAAAGTAACAAAGATTAATACAGCTTAATACAGCCATTGTGTAATAGTCAGGGCGGGTTTAGTTTTCTCTAGTGGCGTGGCACACCTAATTTGGTGAATTAGAATTGTAGGGGCGCACCGACGTGCGCCCAATTTCACCGTCAAATCTATGCCACCATTTTAGCTGTTAGTCCATTAGGTGAGGTTAGACATGGTATCAGACATCATTGTAGGGTGACTCTCTTCGTCGCTACTTGGTGAAATTTGCTCCGACAAAGGTTATTTATAATTCAGGAGAAATTTTTCCCACTCCATCGCCAGAGGAATTTCGGTAAACGGCACCTGAACTGTGGATTCTGGGAGGAGAAACTCTAGTGCGATCGCGCGACCTTTTTTTGGCGGATTCTCTAAGGTAACAATTTGCCCATCAACTACCACTTTAATGCTTTGGACATCATTCAGAGAAAAGGTTTCTATATCCACCGGACCTGAACGAGTCGGTTTTCCCCAGGTCAGATTCTTTCCCTTTTGTCCCAGTACCGCATAAATATCATATTTTGCCCGTTCAAATTGTTCTGCCCATACACGATACGCCTCAACTTTTTGATATTCATTCCAACCTGACCAAGCTAACCAAATAAATACAGCGAGTAAGGGTAACCAGAGTAAACCACGTTCCATTTTCTCGTTAATCTATAAATTCAAACACTCTATCACTGAATCGGGATGATTGCTCAACTCCTGACAAATTATGTAACTTGCTTCTCAAAGGCAGTGACTATTATGACCAATGACCAATGACCAATGACCAATGACCAATGACCAATGACCAATGACCAATGACCAATGACCAATGACCAATGACCAATGACCAATGACCAATGACCAATGACCAATGACCAATGACCAATGACCAATG
>NZ_JAVKBY010000209.1:0-13561 GCF_040222985.1 Coleofasciculus sp. F4-SAH-05 | reverse complement strand
GTCATTTGTCATTTGTCATTTGTCATTTGTCATTTGTCATTTGTCATTTGTCATTTGTCATTTGTCATTTGTCATTCGTCATTCGTCATTCGTCAGGGAATCGGTAAGGTAGAACTTTGAGTTAACTCCCTCTGCTCCCCCAGCTCCCTCTGCTCCCCCAGCTCCCTCTGCTCCCCCAGCTCCCTCTGCTCCCCCAGCTCCCCCAGCTCCCCCAGCTCCTCCGCCCGGTGCGTTGAATCTCATCCAATCCGAACGCAGTAGTTTAGTTTCCGGAGCCGCCGTTGGTGTGTTAGTCGCCGCCTCCTTAGCCCCAGCCGCCGGATTAATCGGCATGGCAGCCGCGATCGCACGATGGGATATGGTGGTGAATAGTCTGTTCCTCCTCGTGCTTCAGTTAGCTGGGATTAATTTTTCTGGCGCGATTGTCTTCCGTCTGGTGGGGCTTTCCGCTAGGGGCGCTCGCTATAACCGGGGAAAGCGGTGGTTGTTTCCAGTCGTATTAGGGATTGGGGCGGTGATCATGGCAGGGTTGTTAACCGCGCAACTTTGGCAGGAACCCACTTTACAGCGAACCACACTCGAACAGCGTACCTCAACAGAGATTCAGCAGGTGGTGCAGGAGAGTGATTTGGCAAAACTGGTGCAGTCGAATGTGCAGTTTACGCGGACTAAAATCGAGGGACAAAATACGCTACTGACGGTAGTTTATGTCCAGCGTAACCCGGAAGTAACGGCTTCTACGGAAACCATTCAGACGCAGTTAACCCAAGCGATTCAAACCCATTTATTAGAACAGGATTTTAATGTTACACCCTTAGTGCAGGTGACTGTGTTGGAATTGCCAGAGGTTCAGGGTAAAAGAGTAGAAGGGTAAGCTGAGGTGCATTTAAATTGTGTATTCCCTGTTCCCTGTTCCCTGTTCCTTGTTTCCTGTTGCGATCGCAACATCTTCAGTGTTGAACGTATCATTAACCACGCGGCTAGCATTAATCTGCGCCATACTCCTGGCGATTGTCCATCTATTTGGTGGACAAATGCGCTTTCTCGATGTGATTCCTCGCAGTCAGTGGTTATCATTCGCCGGGGGCGCGTCGGTGGCGTATGTTTTTGTGCATTTATTGCCAGAACTCAATCAGGGACAACGAACCATTGAACAGACAGAAGGATTGGCGATCGCGTTTTTGGAAAGCCACGTTTATTTAGTCGCACTTCTGGGATTAACGGTATTCTATGGCTTAGAACATCTGGTTAAAGTATACCGACAAAATCAGCACAAACTTAGCGGTATCCTCTCTCAAGGACTCTTTTGGTTACATATTGGCTCGTTTTCCCTTTATAACCTGTTAATTGGTTACCTACTGATTCATCGCGAGGAACCGGGAGTAGAGAGTCTCTTATTCTTTTTTCTCGCCATGGCATTGCACTTTTTTGTCAATGACTATGGATTGCGGGATCATCACAAAGACGCCTATCATCGAGTAGGGCGCTGGGTTTTAGCGGGTGCAATTTTATGTGGTTGGGCGATTCAGGACAAGAGAGTCCCATCTTAACGTATCGATGGCGAATCAAGCACTGTCTTCGGATTTTCCATATTTAGCGTAGACCTGTTGAGGGGTTGCTGGCATTACGTTATAGTATTCTTCGCTACCGTTGCTCTTGCCAATCGGAGCTTGGTATCCACAGACAAACTCCGCTGTGCCGTCACTGAAGACATAAGCCCCACTGTAGTAACCCTCTTGGTCAGGATTACCAAAGCTTTCTTTGATAATTTTGGTTTTGTTGTTCATTTTTTTGCTCATCGAAAATCTCCTTCTCAGTAGTCTCAGTAGTCGGACACAATTAAAGTTGAGTGTGAGGGCAAAGGAACAGAGAACAGTAATAATTTGACGCTTGTTAACATTTTCTAGTACAGTGTACCATATCTAAATAAATGGTTCATTACGACTCCTCCTTATCATAAAGCATTTTCTGATATTTAATATTAAGTTTAATGTCAAGGAAAACGGAACTCAGCAATCCTTATCCTTTAAGTGACCTGAAGAACATCCCCATACTGACCCATCCAATCATGGTTAAGGTATGGATAAGAGAAGAGTGCGATCGCGCTGTCGCCCTATCGGTTTAATTTCTAGAATTAATTGTTTCTGCGTCTTGAGTAATGCTATCCGCTTTTGGGGCGATTGGTAAAAAAGTTGTCCTATATTTTGCCTCAGTTTCTCTTCTCCCTGCAAGACAGATAAGGCATCTTTCGCATTAGCAAAACGATAGGCGATCGCAGGTTCTAGGATTCGCTCTAACCAATCGGCAAACTCTGGCGAAATTTGGACGTGGGGACGGAACTGAATTTTGAGCTGATGCTGAGGGAAATCAGCCGGAGATTTTCCGGTTAATAAAAATAGCAATGTTGCCCCTAATCCATACAAATCCGTGGATAATACCGCTTGACCTCGATATTGTTCGGGAGCCATATACCCGAATGTTCCCACTATCGTACTACCACCTGTTACGGTATGATGATAAGTATCGGAAACGGCACCAAAATCTACCTGAAAATAGGCTAAATATTTGGGAATTGCGGGATGATTGAGTTGTGCTAAAATCCCGGCTTCTCGTTTAAACAAGTCTAAGGTTTTCCAGTCTCTCATCTGGCGTAGAGATAGGGATTTTATTGCTACGAGTTGACCTGTTTGTAAGTCTTCAGCTTTATAGGTTGTCCCGATACTTCCTTGTCCTAAAACATTGAGGATGCGATATCGTTGAGCCATGATGTTTTGACGAGAATAGAGTTGTGGCATTTTCATTAATAGGCTAGAAAGTCAATTTATTTTCTCAGGAAAGGTTACTAAAATTAAATATATTTTAATGATATATGAAATATGAATAAGGGCGGATTTTGTTTATCAGTTATCGGTGGAGAGGGCGGTTTTTGTTGTTTATTTATTGGTGACAAATAGTTTTAGTGGCTAAACCCGCCCCTACAATTTACTTATTACTTTTTATCTCTAACTGTGATTACACAAAGCCACACTCTAGGGCTAAGATCTATAGCATTAATATCAGCACCTGAATTAACTAAAAATAAGGCAATATCCTGTAATCCTGTACAATGCAAGGGTGTTTTGCCCTCTCTATTAGGAAGATTAATTTCTGCTCCTTTTTCAATCAGAAGTTTAACAGCGTCTAAGTTATTCCAAGCGGCTATATGAAGGGGACTATAGAATTGATTGTTTGGCATATTCACATAAGCACCGTTAGCAATCAATAGTTTGATCATATCCAGATCATTATTTTCTTTAAAATCGTCACGAGTTTGATTTGCGATCGCGATATGTAGCGGGGTGTTTCCGGGTAGCAATTTACCCCAATTCCAGTGATATCCATGTAATTGCTCCCAGTTGGGTTGACTTTGGGCATGAATATCAGCACCGTTGGCAATAAGTACCGCTGCAATGTCACGCGATCGCGCATAATGGAGAGGAGTCCAACCATACTGAATAGAACGTGCGATCGCGCGGTGTATCTTGATAGAAATAGTCCAGATACCGAGGAATACCCGGATGATTCAGTTGAGCCAACACCTGCGCTTCTCGTTCAAACCGTTCAATGGCTTTCCAATCAGTAATCTGGCGCAGTGACAACGCTTTCAGGACAACTCGTTCCCCTGTGTCTAAATCTTCGCCCAGATAAGTGATACCGCTTCCCCCCTGTGTCAAGGGTGCTAAAATACGATAACGTTTAGCGATCGTCTCCTCTGGTGCTTGTAGTTTTTCCATAGCCGCGTAACCTGTAACCTGATTGATGGAGTTGTCGCCTATGTTGCTATATGACTCACTCTATCTAGAGTATGCCCAAATTTGTTGCCAATTCTGTCACCCTCAGAGGATTTTAAGTGAAGTGAATTACTATTCTTATCATTAAACAGAACTTTATTAGCCATGTCGTACAGCGATTTTACCCTCTATGAAATCAAAAGCCAATTTAACCTAATTATTCAGGAACGAGTAGAATTATTTAACCCGGTAGAATCAGTCATCCCCAGCCCCATTTTGCAAGAAATTCTCGCCGAAAATATTCCTCTCGCCTTAGAAATCGATACCGAAAAAGCTCGTTCAGAATTAATTATTGCCCCTATCCTGGTTGAATTGCGAAAATCCTTCAATCGAAAAATTAGTATCTTTTCGGGTACAGAGTTTACTGTTGACAAACAGAAAGGACTCAACGGTAAATGTGACTTTCTGATTAGCCAGTCACCCGAACAATTATATATCAATGCTCCTGTCGCCACCCTAGTTGAAGCCAAAAACGATAACATCAAATCAGGCATAGCTCAATGTATTGCTGAAATGATAGCCGCTCAACTCTTTAACCAGCAGAGAAATCAGCCAATTGCCTGTATCTATGGCGGAGTTACCACAGGGAGTAACTGGAAGTTTATGAAATTAGTAGATAATACCGTATCCCTTGAATCAGGAGAACACTTTATTGGTAATATAGAATTAATTCTGGGCATTCTTACCCAGATTATCCATACTACGTTTCCTCAGACGTAATCAAGCAGCTTTATGGGTCTTCCGTAGTTAGTAGGCTAAATTGTTAGTTTAATTTGCCGGAGTATTTGCCATAAAGGTGTATTGATTGGTTCGCTAGTTATTCCCGTAGATAAACCGAATTAAACCCGTGACGAATGACGAGTGTATATACCTAAAATTATTGCCTTTCCCCCGAAAAAATGCCAGATAATCCCAACACGACTCAAAACACCTTACAACTGTCCCTAGCTGCTTTACGGGAACAGGAATTGCAGCGCCTGTACAACAGTTTACGTCAGGGACAACAACCGATGGCAGATTGGCAGGGAGGAACTCTTGCGGTGTCGGCGGTACCGGGTGCTGGAAAGTCTACGGGAATGGCTGTCGCGGCGGCTATTGCGATCGCACGCTATCAACTTCATGGTAAACGACAATTAGTGGTGGTGACGTTTACGCGATCGGCAGCGGCTTCAATTAAGGCGAAAATTCGCGATTATCTTAAACCCCTGCGCTTACCCCAAAATAGTTTTGTCGTGTATACGCTACATGGGTTAGCCCTAAATCTTGCTAACCGCCATCCCGATTTATCCGGGATTAATTTAGATACGCTAACCGTTGTCACCCCGAATCAAAGCCACCGCTTAATTCGCGCTTGTGTGGAACAGTGGATTGCCTCGAATCCGCGCCGCTATTCCCTATTATTGGAAGGGGTAAGTTTTGATGGGGAAGAAACGGAACGATTGCGGCGACAATCGGTATTGCGAACCGAAGTGCTACCGTCTTTGGCGTATACAGTGATTCACGAAGCCAAAAGTTCGGGACTATTGCCCGAAGACTTATGGGTAATCAGTCAACAAACCAATGACCCTTATGACATATTAGCGATCGCGGCGGGATTATACGAACAATATCAACGAGTGACGCGATCACGAGACTTTATTGATTATGATGATATGATTCTGGCAGCATTGCGAGTGTTAGAGGATAACACCGTGCGCCAACTCTGGCAGCAGCAATTTTTTGCCGTCTTTGAAGACGAGGCACAGGATTCGAGTCCCCTCCAATATCGCTTATTACAAACTCTAGCCGCTGATCCGACTAATCCTTACACTCCCCTCAATTTAATCCGGGTGGGTGACCCCAATCAAGCGATTAACTCCACCTTTACTCCCGCTGACCCCATTTATTTTAATCGCTTTTGTACCGAATGCCAGGAACAGCAGCGCCTTGCTACCATGGATCAAGCGGGTCGTAGTACACCGATTATTATTAATGCCGCTAATTTTATCTTAAATTGGGTGAATCAAACCTATACACAAAACCAGGATAAATCCACTCGTCCTTTCCGCCCCCAAACCATCCTTACCGTACCCCCGAATGACCCGCAAACCGACGCCAATCCCCAGCCAGAGGGGAAAGGGTTAGAGATTTATACCCCCAGTGATATTTATCAAACGGTAGAATTGTTGGGACAACGGGTAATAGACCTATTCACCCGCAACAGAGAACATAACGCGGCGGTATTAGTGCGGGAAAATCGCCAAGGGAATTTTATCGCCCAGAAACTCGACTATCTCAAACGCCAACATGAGATTGAGGTGTATGATGTACAGGGGCGCGATCGCCATTCACATATTCCCATTGAAATTCTGGCATTATTGCAATTTATCGACCGTCCCCATTCTCCCGATTACCTAAAAGCCGCCTTAGAAGTTCTAGTTAAACGCCAACTGATTCCCACCCAAGACTTAAACGCCCTCGCCACCTATCCCGAACAATTCCTCTATCCTGGACCCCTTGACCCCCATCCCACCCCCGCAGTCAGTCAAGCCGCCAGATACTGTCGCAGTCTCTTACGGGCGCGTCTAGAATTACCCCATTACCAGCTGATTTCCTTCTTAGCCCTCACCTTACAGTACGACCAATCCGAACTCGCCACAGCCGATAAACTCGCCGAACGAGTCGTCAAACAAACCTACAGTAGCAGCGCCATGCCTGCTACCTTAGCTGCTTTAAGTGAAATTGTCTCCTCGGAACGGTTTGAACCCGTTGAAACCGAAGACGCCGACTCTCGCTATCTACGTCGCCGCCAACTCACTATTATCACGATGCACAAAGCCAAGGGATTAGATTGGGACTATGTATTTCTCCCTTTTCTCCACGAAGACACGATTCCCGGTAATCCTTGGGTACCCACCGCCGCCCAATTCTTAGGCGATTTCACCCTCGCTGAAGTCGCCCGGGCGCAAATTCGCGCCAGTTTGCATGACTATCAGTTACCCACCGCCTTAGAAGCCTGGGAGAAAGCCGGACAACTCAAAACCGCCGAAGAATATCGTCTATTATACGTTGCCATGACCCGCGCTAAACGACTCTTATGGATATCAGCCGCACAAAAAGGACCCTTTCGCTGGAACACCTTCAGTGGACAAGCCTCAGACAACTTACAGATGAAAAAGCCTTGTCCGGTGTTACCTGTATTAAGTCGTCGCTTCCCCGATTCAGTGTGTTCGTAGTTGCGCTTGTAGTTGCGCTTTAGCGCCAGTTCATCATAATTTCCGGGATAAGCTGTTCGTCCAGATACTGCGGGCGAATCAGGAGTCAACATTTAGTGATTATTGATATGAGATAGGAAAAAGTAATGTTAAACATTAGTTTCTATGGACAAAACGGAAATCCTCCTCAAATTATTCGAGTGGGAGAAGAATTTTATCAGTGGTTAGCCGATTCAGATTTTGCTCAAGTCGGGCGATCCAAAATAACCACGATTTGTATTGATGGAGAAGCAGTAAAGCTACCATTAATTCGTTTATCTAGCACAACAAGAAGTATGTTGATTGCCTGCTTTAATGAAATGATATTGAAAGAAACAGAAGCCATGCTAGTTGAATTAGAAAGTACCCTTGCAAAGGAAATACTAGAGAAAAGAACCTATCGAATAAAAAAGCTGTTGGAATTATTGAATGGTTGTAAAAATAGTAGTTTTGCTTACTTGCAGAGGGAGTAGTAATATTAAATTCGGGATGTAATGCCCATGTTACTCTTTTGTACAAAAATCACCTATTCTTAATTATTATCCTCAATTAGGCGGAACCCTTCTGGCGTAGGAACTTGCTGACGTAGACATCCCCGGTTCTTCCGTACCTGTTATGCTAAATTGCCTCAGACGACGCCCAAAATCTTTGCTAAGCAAGGATTTTGGGCGTTATTTCGAGTTAACTTAGACGGTTGAGGCATAAAATCACGGTATAACTAAATTTGGAGCCGTTTTAACTAACAGTTTGGCATAGTAAGTCCGGAAGAGCCGAAAATTCTATACTTAAGTCTTCAAAAGAATCAGAGAATTCTTGCTTTTCTAGAACATAAGCCCGTTGTGCGCGGATTATTAAATACAAATAATTAATGGCTTTTTGTTGTTCATAAGGCGCAGTCATTGCCTGATAAATTAAGTGTTTATGCCCAAAAAGCACAAAAATAGCGCTAGCTAAAATCATGCTGTTCAAACTTATTAGGCTAAATTTTAGGACTTGTTTCAGCTTAGACATTTTATCGGGTAACCCAATGTCATTCAACTACACCAACGTAATAGTTTTTCAAGCAGGCAATTACATGACTCACCCTATAGAAAATTAAATTATCCTACTGGCAACTACAACTCATTGCCAGCTTCACTTGCCAATAACCTTTGCAGGGGTTCTACCAACAGCGGCAAGTTATTCTGAATAGTTCCCCAAACAATAGTAAGATTAACCCGAAAATACTCATGAGCGATAATATTTCGCATATCGCTCATTAACCGCCAGGGAACCTCAGGATGACGACTTTGAATTTCCTCAGGAATGTTAGCAGATGCTTCACCAATGACAATAAACTTGTAGAGAACTGACTCCACCAGCATATCATTCCTTTGAAACTCAGTAAATGTCAGCCCATTGGTACGCTGTTGAATCGCAGAAATTGCCTGCAAAATATCTTCAACTCGCAGTTGCCAACCTCTAGAAGACACGAATTACATCCTCCAAAACAGGTTCACGTAAATGCTCTCGCAACGCATCTTGAGTCCCTAAATCAATATCACATCCCAGGATATCTTCTAAATAGTGCTGTATCCGAAAGAATTCAAAAAATCCTACTGGTTGAGAAAATTCGACCAGAAAATCCACATCACTGTCGGTTCTCGCTTCATCCCGCGCCACAGAACCAAACAACTCCAACGACTTGACACCAAGTTCTTGAAGTTTCAATTGATGAGCTTTAACAATCGCTAACACATCCTCTCGTTTCACAGGTATCCCCCCACTCATTCAGCCAATACAACCGCTAAAAATTACCATTTCATCTTTACCTTTAACCGGAATTGTACCTTATTCTTTAAACCTAGGGGCTGCTGAATAAGTGTTGTGGTGAGGGGGAGCTCTTGAAGCTGGGGAAGCCAATGTAGAGACGTGCCATGGCACGTCTGGGAGCTGGGGGAGCAAGGGTACATTTTTCTTGAGCAATGGTGCGTTACGCTCCGCTAACGCACCCTACTGTCGTGACCCACCTTAATTGTGACTTTATAAAAATGCTAAAACCCTTACCTGACAAGGCTTGACGCTAATTTCCTATTGCACCATTTTAGCTGGGTCACGCCAGTAGTGGCGTGACCGGGTTAAAATAGGACTTTGTTTGTAGTAAGCACAAAGCGTGCTTTAACGCCTAGCTGGAGAGGGCTAAAGCCCTCACTACGAACCAAATCTATTTCACCATTTTAGGTGGGTCACGCCACTACAATTTATCCTTTCAACTTTTTGCCTAAAAGCTGATTCGTTAATTTGGGATTTGCCCGTCCATTGGTTTCCTTCATCACCTGTCCGACAAAAAACCCTTGCAGCTTGGTTTTACCATTCCGATACTGTTCCAATTTCTTGGGATTAGCAGCAATCACGTCATCAATGATGGCTTCGAGTTGGCTGACATCAGAGATTTGAATCAGTCCCCGACTTTCAGCTATTTCCTTGGCTGAACCGCCTTTTGATAGGAGTTCCGGGAGAATTTCTTTGGCGATTTTGCCGCTAATCGTATCATCTTCAATCAACTGAATTAGTTCTGCCAAAACCAACGGTTTGAGCGCAATTTCGGTAATCGCCAGTTTCTCCGTATTCAGATAAGCAGCAATATCTCCCATCACCCAGTTTGCCACTTGTTTAGGATTGGCATTTGCAGTTACAGCGGCTTCAAAATATTCCGCAACCAGTTTATCTTCAGTTAAGACGCGGGCATCATAGGCAGAAAGCCCGAATTTCTCTTCATAATGATGCCGTTTCTCGGCGGGAAGTTCGGGGAGTTCACTGCGCCATTGTTCTAATTGTTCTTTGGAGACTTCAATCGGGGGTAAGTCGGGTTCGGGGAAGTAGCGGTAATCGCTAGACCCTTCTTTAATTCGCATACTAATCGTGCGTTGACTTCCTTCTTCCCAGAGGCGGGTTTCTTGGACGATTGGTTCCCCGGTTGCAATTGCCTCGATTTGCCGTTCGATTTCGTAGTCAATGGCTTTTTGAATGGCGTTAAAGGAGTTCATGTTTTTGATCTCAACTTTCACGCCAAATTCTTTTTGACCGACGGGACGCACGGAGATATTCACGTCACAGCGTAGGGAACCTTCTTGCATATTGCCATCACTGATACCCAGGTAACGCATAATCCGGCGCAATTCTTGGGCATATTCGGCGGCTTCTTTGCCAGAACGCAAGTCGGGTTCTGAGACAATTTCTAGGAGGGGGATACCTGCGCGGTTGAAATCGACGAGGGAGTAGGTGGAACCGGAGAGTCCATCACTTCCCGCATGGACGAGTTTTCCGGCGTCTTCTTCCATGTGCAGACGGGTGATGCCAATTTTTTTGTCAATGGGGTTTCCGTCGTCATCGATGAGTTCGATTTCTAACCACCCATGTTCGGCGATGGGGAGGTCATATTGAGAGATTTGATAGTTTTTGGGTAGGTCGGGATAGAAGTATTGTTTGCGGTCAAATTTACTATAGGGGGCAATTTGGCAGTTGAGGGCTAATCCGGCTTTGACGGCGGATTCTAGGACTTTTTGATTGAGAACCGGTAGCACGCCAGGAAGTCCCATGCATATCGGGTCAATGTTGGTGTTGGGGGGAGTGCCGAATTCTGTGGAGGAGTGGGAGAATATTTTGGTGGCGGTGTTGAGTTGGCAGTGGGTTTCTAGACCGATTATGGCTTCGTATTTGGTTTTGGCGGGTGCTGCGGTGGTCATAGGTGTTTCGTTGTCAGAGTTTTGGTCTATTTTAGCGTGGGGGTTGGGATCGTCATTTGTCATTTGTCATTTGTCATTTGTCGTATGCTCAACTCTCCACAATCACTCGATCGAGAGTGTGGCGAATAATCTCCCGTTGTTGGGCATCATATTGCCAACGTTCCAGAAACGCTTTATAATTTCCTTCTCCAGTTATGGCACTTTCCCGTAACGCCACCACTTTTTCCTGCACTTGAGGTAGATTAATTTGTTCAATTAAATGGATCGTTCGTATTCGCACTCGATCTGATCCTTGCGCCAAGTCTTCATTCTGATTCCGCCGGTGGGTAATCGCCATCGCAGCGGACATGGCTAAGTTTTTGACCAACAGTTCAGCGACGGTATCCGGTGAGGATTGCAGGGCTTGAATTACCTCTGGTGAGGGAGTATCCGCTAAACTGTCGTCAGCGGTGAGGTACGTGACAAAGAACCCTCTAGCACCATTTGTGGTTTTCACCAATTGGGCGATCGCACCGGCCGCGTCTACTTGGGAGAGTTCACCGGATGACAGTTGCGTCATCAGCGACTGAGTGAGTGCGATCGCGTCGTCAAAGGTCACATCGTTTGGAATATCCACCTGATTCCGTCTCGTAATAAAATGCTAGTCAAGTTATCTTGATCCAAAATTAATCCTAATGCAAGCACTCTGGCTGGAAAACAATCAACTGCAACTCCGCCACGATATCCCCATTCCGCAACCACCACCGGGGGAAGCCTTGGTACGAGTTGTCCGGGCGGGTATCTGCAACACGGATTTGGAATTAATTCGCGGCTATTATCCTTATAAGGGTATTTTAGGTCATGAGTTCGTCGGTGTTGTCGAACAAGGACCGACTGAGTTACAGGGACAACGAGTTGTTGGCGAGATTAACGCCGTCTGTGGGCAATGTCACTATTGTCAACGTGGACAATCAACCCACTGCGAAAACCGCACGGTACTAGGGATTGTCAACCGCCATGGTGCGTTTGCCGACTATCTTAGTTTACCAATAGAGAATTTGCATCGAGTCCCCGATACTTTACCTACAGATTTAGCTACCTTTACCGAACCCGTCGCCGCTGCCTTGGAAATTCAGCAGCAAGTCACGGTGAGTTCGACGGAACGAGTGTTGGTGGTGGGCGATGGGAAACTGGGACAATTAGTTGCCCAAACCCTTGCCCTAACCGGATGTGACTTATTTGTGGTTGGGCGTCATCAGCATAAGTTGGCAAATTTATCGGCACGCGGGATTAATGGGGGATTTGCCGATGCGATCGCACACCGATCCTTTGATATTGCGGTTGAGTGTACCGGGAATCCGGCTGGATTTGAACTCGCCCGCCGCGCTTTGCGTCCACGGGGTAGTTTAGTCCTGAAAAGTACCTACGCGGGTCAATTAACCTTTGATGCATCATCTCTGGTTGTAGACGAAATTACCCTAATTGGGTCGCGTTGTGGTCCGTTTGCCCCCGCCCTGGAGTTACTGGCGTCAGGACGGGTGGATGTGAAACCTCTAATTCAGGGTCATTATCCGTTACGAGAGGGAATTAAGGCGGTTGAACAGGCAAAAACTAAGGGTGTATTGAAGGTTTTGCTGGATATGAGTGATCAGTAGTTTGTTATTGGTCATTGGTTATTGGTTATTGGTTATACTCGCTTGCCGAAAAGAAGCCAACCCGGATGAGATTTCAGGATAAAAACAGGGAGGGTTAAGTCGGGTGGAAATCGGATGGTTAGAAGATAAACAGACGAGGGCGAAGGCTATCGAATTGACCAATGTTATTCGTTTTTTTCCCAATTCCCAAAACAGGGTAGAATTTGCGGACAATTTGAATCACTATTTAGCTCAATGTGACGAGTTATTTGGCTTCGCGATCGCGGGTCATGGGTTATATACTTGGGGAAACACGATTCAGGCGGCGAAGCGTTATGTTGAAGCCTGGGAATTTCTGCTCGAGTGTCGTTTATTGGAGTTAAGGATTAGATGACTGTTACCCTAACCAATGTCAAGTATATTTTATTGGATATTGAAGGCACAACCTCTGATATTCATTTTGTCCATAAGGTAATGTTTCCTTACTCTAGAGAACGGTTGGAACAGTTTGTTTTAAGCCATCAGAATTTAGACGAGGTGGTTGAGGCGATTAACCTGACGCAGCAGACGGTTAAAGCTGAACAAGGACAAGATATTGATTTAGAGGGCGCGATCGCAACATTACTCCACTGGATTGAGTGCGATCGCAAACACCCTGCCCTGAAATCGATTCAAGGACTGATTTGGCAAGAGGGGTTCGAGACGGAGGCATTTGAATCACATCTTTACCCAGATGTCAAGCCAAAGTTAGAAGAATGGGCGCGATCGGGGTTAACGTTAGGGATTTATTCCTCTGGGTCAATTGCGACTCAAAAAATGTTCTTCAGCCACACAGTAGAGGGAGATTTAACCCCACTCATTTCTAACTATTTTGATTTAACAACGGGGAGTAAAAAAGAAGCGATGAGTTACGATAAGATTATCGAGGTTTTAGGACTAGCGCCCAATAAAATCGCTTTCTTTTCCGACGTGCCACCGGAATTAGTCGCGGCGCGAGAGAAAGGGTTACGAGTGGTTCATTTGACACTCCCCGCCCTAAAAGTGCGGGGATTCTTCGTTCACAGATCCGGCTTGCTTTGACAGGATTTCTCCAATCAAAGTAGAGGTCGAGTCTCCAGAAGCGTTCGGATTTAAAATCCAAGTTCCGACATGCCCTGCCG
>NZ_JAVKBY010000208.1:0-10687 GCF_040222985.1 Coleofasciculus sp. F4-SAH-05 | reverse complement strand
GGAGATGAGGGAAGTTGTGTAGGGGCGGGTTTCACTACTGGACTGACCCAGCTAAAATAAGACTTTGTTTGTAGTGAGAACTTTAGTTCTCTAACGCCTAGCTGGAGAGGGCTAAAGCCCTCACTACGTACCCAATCTATTGCACCATTTTAGTTGGGTCACGCCACTACTGGCGTGGCACACCTTATTTGGTGGATTAGAATTGTAGGGGCGCAAGGCTTGCGCCCGGTTTAAACGTCAAATCTATTCCACAATTTTAGCTGTGTCAGTCCACTACTATCGTTTGAAATGGTGCGTTACGCTTCGCTAACGCACCCTACACCCGCCGCGACTTGACCAATGACAAATGACCAATGACAAATGACCAATGACTCAACTATCGAGTGGAAAATTCCTCTACTGAATCGCTCCGGAGCCATCCGACTCGCTATACTGAGTCTAATCCTTGTCATCGTCCTACTTGGCGCGTGGTTCCTGATGATCCGAATGCCTGGAGAAAGTTATAACGGTGAACTCCCACCTCTAACTCAAAACGAAATAGCCTTGCAAACTGCGCTTCAGCAAGATGTAGAAAAATTGGCGGGTGAAATTGGGCGACGCAACTATTTATACTATGACGGTTTAATCGCGGCGACAAATTTTTTGGAGCAGCATTTATCAGAATCCGGCTATCAAGTCAAGCGACAAGGATACGAAATAGACAATCAAACCTACTACAATCTTGAAGTCGAAATTATTGGCACTGAAAAACCTCAGGAAATCGTTGTCGTTGGCGGTCATTACGATTCAGTTTATACCAGTCCAGCCGCGAATGATAACGGTACAGGCGCTGCCGCAACCTTAGAACTAGCGCGTTTATTTGCGGGAAAAAAGCCAGATAGAACCCTGCGGTTTGTAGAATTTGTGAATGAAGAACCGCCCTTTTTTCAGACGGCTCAGATGGGGAGTTTCGTCTATGCTAAACAATGCCGCGATCGCAATGAGAATATTGTGGCGATGCTGAGTTTAGAAACCATGGGTTATTATTCCAATAAAATTGGTTCTCAGCAATATCCGTTTCCCTTAGACCAGATTTATCCCTTACAAGGAAATTTTATCGCGTTTGTCAGTAATTTGGGGTCAATAAAACTCGTTCACAACGTCATTGAATCCTTCCGCCGCCATGCCAAATTCCCCTCTGAGGGCGCGACGTTACCTAATCTAATTCCCGGTGTGGGTTGGTCAGATCAGTGGGCATTTTGGCAGCAAGGTTATCCCGGTGTTATGGTAACAGATACAGCACCCTTTCGCTATCCTTACTATCATACTGACGAAGATACACCCGATAAAGTAGACTATGAACGATTAGCGCGAGTTGTTGCTGGATTGGAGCAAGTTATTGCTGAGTTAGCGGGAAATAAAGTTAAATAACAAAATTCAGGGGTTATCGCAGACAAACTCAGGGAGGCGTCTTTGAATCCCACTCCATTCTCTGGCTAGATTCGTTTCCCCCGGACGAATCTTGCGTCCATTAAGTTCAGGATGACGGGCATAGAAAACGGCATCAGCAACTTCATTTGGATTATAATTAACCACATCATATCCATTAGATTCTGGCGGTTGTTCACAGTCTCGTGGCGTCCACCTAATTTTATCCGCGATCGCACGACGAATGGCGACCCATTCTTGCTGTAATTGAGTTTGTGAGGGTTCAAGCTTCTCCCCTTGCATTTGAGGGTAAAGGCGATAGAAGAAAAAATCTGTCCAAGCGTTAACGGCGGAGGTGGGTGCTTCGGCTAAGAGTCTTCTGCATTCATAAAGCCTTTGTTGAAAATCAATATCGGATTGAATGTTCTCTAAAGAGACCTTTTGAAAGTTGTTTAGATCAAAGTTAATGTTCTCATAAAATTCCCACGTTTCCCGGAGAGAGCCAATAATTGGTTTGGCTGACTTAGCATCAGTGATAGATCTACCGTTTACTGTTCCTCGAAAGCAATAACTAAGGTCAGTTCGATACTTATAGCGAAAGCCAACTATTCCGTTGCCCCTTTTTTCCAAAACAAGATACCATTTATTCGGATCAGTCGTACTGGAGATTTCTCGGAAAAGATGAAAGCCGCTTGGTAATGCTTCAAGATTGACTCCTCTTCTTGATTGAGCAGACAGATAGCCTCCAGACTGAGTTACCCTAGCTTGAGGCTGGAAACCTTGGCTACTCGATTTGGCGGGCGCGATCGCAGTAGTCAGACTCAGGACAATCAGAGAAATTTGGGTGATTGCGCGGGTGTTCATGTTTCAGCACCCCGATTACTGGACAACAATTGTACTTATACCTTATATCCTATATTCTACTAGGACTTTTCTCAAGTTAAAGCTAACTTGGCTAAGTAACGACATTATTTCTGTTTAATTGTTCAAGAATTTTGATTTTAATTTATCGAATCTGTAAACGCATTTAAAAAATACGAAAATACTTCAGATGTACTTGAAAAACCTCGATATTGTTGAAGGCTCAGGGGGATCGGATTCTCTTGCTCCCCTCTTGCTCCCCTCTTGCTCCCCTCTTGCTCCCCTCTCCCAAGCTTGGGAGAGGGGCTGGGGGTGAGGGCTGGCTTGGGAGAGGGGCTGGCTTGGGAGAGGGGCTGGGGGTGAGGGGTTGAGCTTAAGTTGACACGGGCGCACGTCAGTGCGCCCCTACAATGCTAATCTACCAAATTAGGTGTGCCACACCGCTACATTTAATAATTCCTGATTAACAATTCATTAATCTGTCCTCGCCTAGTTGATTTACTATTAATAGTGCGTTGTGCCTTTACTCGTTTTATAGGGTATCCTGCATAAGCACTGTCAAAAAACTCATCTGTCGAATCTTCATTTTTGGGGTCAGAGTTACTCAAAATTAACTTAGCACCCTTGTGATCCAGGACTCGAAAAAAATCGCGTAATCTTAACTGTGACGAATCATCAAATATCTCTTGCGAATAAGATGTAAAATTTGCCGTTTTGTTTAGAGGTCTGTAGGGAGGATCAAAATAAACCAAAGAGCGATTATCAACAAAAGCTTCAGAGGCGGTAAAATCTCCATAATAAATCTGAGTGTTTTGCAAAATTTGAGCTACTGCTCTCAGATTTTCTGGATGACAAATTTGTGGATTATTATATCGACCGATTGGAACATTAAATTCTCCTTTGGAATTAACTCGGAACAATCCATTAAAACAGGTACGGTTGAGAAAAATTAGGTGAGCGGTTCTCTCAACCCAGTCTGGGTAATAGGTATGAAAGTCTATTTGTTGACGCTGTAGATTGAATTGAGAGCGGATTTGATAGAAATATTGCTTTCGTTCATCGGCATCGAAAGATAAAAATTTTTCTTGAAGCTTTAATAGAAGTTCAATCAAGTCTTCTACATTTTTCTGGATCGTCTTATATGCTAGAATTAGTTCAGGATTAATATCACAAATAAAAAATTCTTCGATATTGCCCAACTGGGCAATATATAGAAATACTGCCCCACCACCGACAAAGGGTTCAATATATCGATTAATTTTCCCCTGATTTAACTCTTCAGGCAAATTTTTATCAATTTCTTTAATGAGTTGGCTTTTCCCACCTGCCCATTTTAAAAATGGTTTGGCTTGCATGGAATTTTTCATTAACTAGAGAGATGCCCTATGAATCTTATATAATAATGATACCTGTCTTATTGTATACCAAAGCTCTAAATAATGAAAGTAATATTATGCCAAAATTTCCTACTTCCAATAAACAGTTATGTCAAGGTTTGAGGAGGGCGACCCGATCCAATTGAGCAGATTGGAATTGTCCATTTATGCAGCGGGTCGCCCCTACATGCCTCTATTAGCGACTTTTGCACAGTCCTGAAGGATGAATCTGTATTGATCGCCAAGCGCTATAGTCGGCTATATGGCGATTCTCAAAGTAATGAGGTAAACTTATTTTCTTTGTTCCCCATTCCCTAAATTTTAAACCTTGATTCTTACATGTTTGCATTTTTGCCCATTTTTCCCCTCGCCCAAGCTACACCTACACCCCCAGTGGAGATTGTCCAACCGCAAGACGTGCGTCCGTTACCGGGGCAACTGGATCAAGTTCCGGTTTTCAATAGTAATAGTCCGGAACTTGTCCAAACTGAGGGAATTTTACTGTCCACATTTCCTGGAAACAACAAAGCCACTCCTAGCGCCCACTTAAACTTTCCCTTTCAGGGACGTTTTGATATCTTTGCCCATCATGTTGCTAAAGCGCCAACACCTGATGATTTACGGACGCTATATTTGGGACTACTTGTGCATAATCCGGGTGAAGAATCGGTCACGGTTGATATTTTGCAAGCGGCTAGTTACTTAAGTCAACCTGATGCACCGTTTATCCAGTTACCCTCTCAAGTTGAGAATCCCCAAGGTACAGTATATGCAGGTCCCGGTAGTCGAGTGATGAGTGATATTTTGAGAGGATATCGCCAAGCCGACTTTCCGCCGCAAGTGGTGATTCCGCCTCAAGAAAGCCGCCTGTTACTCAATTTACCGATTCCGGTTAAATTATTAGAACCGCCAATTAATGGGCGTTCCACGTTAATGCGGTTACGCAGTGATGGACAAGTGTATCTAGCCAGTCTCGCCCGTTATGCAGCCACCGATGAGGCGGGAAATGAACGCGCCCCCACCCTGGTAGAATGGCAGCAGTTATTGGATACAGGAGAATTAGCTAAACCCCGCGATCGCGCCCCGACTCCACCAGACTCAACAACAGGTAAAATCATCTATGGTCGGGTTGCAGGTGTGGCTCAAGGATCACAGTGGCAAACTCAGTTAACTGATAGTCCGAGTTCCCAGGTTTTGACGATTCCTGAACCAGGAGAAGCCTTTTCTTATGGATTGAGTACCTTACCTGGGGGGCGCTTAAGTACTGATCAAAGTCAGAGTGCGAGGATGCTGGTACGTTATCCTGATACTGCCTATTTTGCCCATGGAAACTATGGAGTGCAATATAGTTTAACCTTACCGTTGGTGAATCCAACTCAGGAGACAAAAACAGTTACCGTATCCCTACAAACGCCTCTAAAACAAGAGCAAATTCAGCAGGGATTACGCTTTCTGGAACCACCAGCGCCCCAAGTCTTTTTCCGAGGAACGGTGCGATTACGGTATAACGATGATGCCAGATTACCTCGAACCGGGTATTGGCATTTAGTCCAACAGCGAGGACAAGAAGGGGAACCCTTAGTGACACTGAAAATGCCACCATCAAGTCAAAGATTAGTGCAATTCGATTTTTTGTATCCACCAGATGCAACGCCACCGCAAGTTTTGACAGTGGAAACGTTGGGCGTTAAGTAGGGGGGATCGTCATTTGTCATTTGTCATTTGTCATTTGTCATTTGTCATTTGTCATTCGTAATAGTTTGAGGAATAATTACAGAACTTGAATATGAATGTCGCTGACTTAAGTTGGTTTCGTCGTAGGCACGAAGCGTGCCATTTTACTTAAGTAGGTTGGTGGAAATAAACTTAACTAGATTAAGTTATGTAAACAAGTCTCAAATCCTTACTGTTCCCCGTTCCCTGTTCCCTGTTCCCTGTTCCCTGTTCCCTAATCTCCACCGCTAACTTTAATGTCCACCTACTTAAAAGGCAATATCGCCATCATCATCGTATTCCAATGTATCCGATCTCTGTAAACTTTGATTTGAGTTATTAGTCGCTTTTCCTGGCGTTGGTTGATTTTGGATGGGTGCTGAACCTGTATCATTAAACGACTGAGATTGAAGCGAAGATATTGTTTGTTTTGTTTCCTCAGCAGATGAACTCGCCTCCAATTCCGGTATATTCAATTCGTCATCTAGATTAATAACATTACCATTAAAAAATTTCTCTAGCGTGGTTATGGCATCTTTAATTTTTTCCTCATCCCAGTCTCCGGTATCTATAGATGCTGATACCGAAGATTGGGGTAGGGAAACTGGTATATTTTCCTCCGCACGATTAGACGGAGTTCCATTCTGCTGAACTATGTGACGTTCCGGTTGCGGAATCACTGTTCCTTGATCATTTCTATCATCCTGATCCTCTTCATCTTCTACATTTGACGGCAACTTAGACGGCGAAGGCGTAACCACCTCCCGATTCGTCGCCGTTGATTTAGCCGATGTAGTCCCTAAGATTTTAAACATGACTTTGATATCTTTCTGATAGACAGATTCAAAGGCAGCTTGAATATTTGGCAGTTTCTTTTGTGCCAGATCTAACAAAGGTTTAGTACTGATCCCTATCTGCGCCACTGTTCCATCAAAACTAGATAAATGACAATGCTGACGCAATAATTCTTTGGCACTATAGGGTCGCACATTGTCAATAATCTGTTGCCAAATTTGTTCTGTATTCGCCGATTGTTCAGAAACGGGAACGGCAGGAACTGTCCCATTATTGGAAGATGGGGGAGGTGAGGGTGATGATGTTACTGGGGGGGGTGATTGAGTCTCTGGGGTTGAGGAAATGGGTGTCGTGGTTGGGGTTTGATTCGCCGCAGCCGGGGGTGAGGAGGCAGGTTGAGTACGATGTTGAGGTTCTGGCGGCTGAGTCGTTCTGGGTTGACTAACCTGTTGCGATCGCGCCGGAGTCGCCGCAGGTTCAACCCGCAGGGCGTCAGGTAATAAGCCTAACAGGGTGACTTCTAACCAGAGGCGCGGTTGGGTTGTGTTTTTAACTTGTACCTCACTGCTTTTTAGATGTTGCTGTCCCCGTAAAATATCAGCCGTATCCATCGATTGAGCCAACTCGCCTAACTGTTTCCAGGTTGGTGGTGTGACAGCCACTAAATCTTGACGACTGGGTGCGGTTTTAGCAATCAGTAAATCCCGATAAAATCCAGCTAAATTTTGCAATACAACTAACGGTTCTCGCCCCCGATCCATTAAATTGCGGCAACAGTCGAGAACGGCTTGAGCATGATTATCCTTAATCGCTTGGCTCAGTTCCAATAAGTCTCGTTCCGGTACTGCCCCAACTAAATCCCAGATACATTCAACCGTTATTTCTCCAGCTAACAAGCTGAGTTGATCCAGCAGACTTTCGGCATCTCGTAATCCCCCTTGCGCCACTTGTGCGACTAAGGTAATCGCATCGGTTGTAATATTAATGGTTTCTTGGGTGGCAATATGTTGAAGATGCTTGACCATTGCCGCTAAGGGAATGCGGCGAAAATCAAACCGTTGACAGCGAGAAATAATCGTAGGTAAAACTCGTTGGGGATCGGTGGTGGCTAAGACAAAAACAACATGGTTGGGGGGTTCTTCTAGGGTTTTGAGTAATGCATTGAACGCCGCACTACTGAGCATGTGACACTCATCCACCACATACACCTTGTAGCGACATTGAACTGGAGCAAACTGGGCGCGTTCGATGATTTCCCGAATATTATCAACACCCGTATTACTCGCCGCGTCAATTTCCGTGATATCCAGGGCGGTTCCTTTCGCGATCGTGCGGCAAACGTCACAAGTACCGCAAGGCTGAGGCGTTGGTTTATCGGTAGTCAGACAGTTAAGGGATTTGGCTAAAATCCGTGCTGACGAGGTTTTTCCCGTACCTCTGGGACCACAGAACAAATAAGCCGGGGCAACTTTCTCTTGACGAATAGCATTCGTGAGCGTTTGCGCGATCGCTTCTTGACCAACCAAATCGGCAAACGTCTGAGGGCGATATTTGTGATGGAGGGGTTCGTAACTCACGCAGCTTTAAGATGTAAGGGAGCAAAGGAAGATAGGGAAGATGGGGAAGATGGCGCGTCTAAGAAAGGGGTGAGATGAACAATTGTACTACCTATTCTTGTCACTTGAGATCGTAGCTTAAAACCATGTCCTTGAGCGAGGTGAAAGATCAGTAGGGGCGGGTTTAGTTAAGGTAGTGGTTTGATCCGGAACGTTATGGGTAAAACCCGCCCCTACACAGTCATACGGACTTGATCTCCCTCTGCTCCCAGACGCGCCATGGCACGTCTCTACATGGCTCCCCCTGCTTCCCCTTAACCACCTGTTGTGCTGATGGGGTAGGAACTCTGCTACAACCAGTTAGGAGTTTACTTATAAACCAAAACAATGCCTGTAACTCGTCAAATCAAAAGTGTTTATACCGATGGAGCCTGTAGTGGCAATCCAGGACCCGGTGGCTGGGGTACGGTTGTGTATTTTACCGATGGTTCTGTGCATGAAATAGGGGGGGCTACGGCAAAAACCACCAATAACCGTATGGAACTCTTAGCCGCGATTGAAGCCCTGATCCTGGTTCAGGGATCTGGACAAACTCAGCCGATTACCCTCTATACCGATAGTGAATACGTCAGGAACGGCATTACCAAATGGATTAAGGGCTGGAAAAAGAAAGGCTGGAAAACCTCTCAGGGAAAAGCCGTTTTAAATCAAGATTTATGGGAAAAACTCGATGCGGTCAATTCTCCCCTAGTCACTTGGCAGTATGTACGGGGACACAGTGGCAACCAAGGCAACGAGCGTTGTGATCAAATTGCCAATGCCTTTGCCAACGGTAAATCTCCTACATTAACACAAGTCCTAGAAGAAGTGAATCATTCCACCTCTCCCACTTTACCCCAGAAGACACCCGTAACAGGGGTATCAGATGAAAAGACCACTTTTGATGTAGTTTACAAAGATGTACCATCGAGCCTTCCTACATCAGAAACACCCATGATAGAAATACCGGATTCACCAAACAATTCCAATGACGAGTTACCCCGCGAAATTAGAGTTGCCCAACTGGGAAACTTAATCGAGACCCTACGCATTGCTGATGAAATCGCCAGTGAGGGCTATTTGATTAGTAGTTCTGAACTAGCTGATTTAATGGATATCAATGCCAGTGCAGTTACCAGTCGGGGTGATCATTGGCCCTGGCGCAACTGGATTGTCTCGCGAGTGCGGCGTGAAGGCAACCAGATTCTCTGGCAATTAGAACGAGTAGACCAAGTTAAGTCTGGTGATGAAGAGTGATTAGGGATTGGGGAAGTGTTGAGTGTGTAGGGGCGGGTTTGGGGACTTTCGTGTCAACTTAAGCTCAACCCCTCACCCCCAGCCCCTCTCCCACGCTGGGGAGAGGGGATGGGGGTGAGGGCAGTTCCCCTTCTCTCATGAAACAAAAGCGAAGCATCCTCATCTGCCTTGTCTTCTCTGCCCCTCTGCCCTTCTGCACCCCCATTTCCCATCTCTAACTGCCATAAATCCGCCCCCGCCACTGTTTTGGTCTTTGCCTAGCTGACAAGAAAATCCGCAGCACAGCTAAGGGATCAGCCAGAGGTGAAAGCCAAAATAGCCAAGAGGCGGGGGATGAGGATGGAGTGAAATCATAAGAACGGGCGATCGCACCCACTAATGCCCAGCGCATCACCAATAACCCTAGATTTAACCCTAGGACAGTAAGGTGGACGGGTGAACAGATGCCCAGGCTCAAACTCACCAAAACTGCGATAGAAACAGGTAGAGGCAATGCCTGGGTAATTAGCAGCAGCCAGACATCACTCCAGAGTTGACCGAAACTGGACGCATCCTTTAAATCGAGCGATCGCCCCCATTCTTGCCAAGTCGCCCAAGCCCCTTCATACATCCGGACTTTCAGTACATTTGCACCATCCAAAAACCCCACCTTGAATCCCTGGGTAGCGGCATACCGGGCTAAGGTGACATCATCACAAAAAGAATTCTTGGCACTGCTATACCCATCCAGTTGGCTGAGAACCTGTCGGCGACACAAAAAACACTGCCCATTTGCCATCACCCGTTCGGCGGAATTACTGGTGATCCCAGTCGGACCAAATCGATAGACTAACGTCATCAACAGCGCAGGTTGTAGCCACCATTCTCCGGGATAGTGAAGAATAAATCGCGGTGACAGAGATACCAGGTCAAACCCTAAAGTTTCAGCAATATCAATTAACCCCGCCACTAATCCCGGTTGCGGTTGCGTATCTGCATCAATGCCCAAAATCCACTGACTATCGGGGCAACTGTTCAAATAGCCCTGATGCAACGCCCAAGGGCGTCCCACCCAATCCGGTGGCAATGGGTCATCGGTCATCAGCCGAAATCGCGGATCTTTGATTTGGGCATCTTTGACTAACTCCCGTGTACCATCGGTAGAGTGACTATCCACCACAATAATTTCGCGTACTTCGTAACTCTGCTGACTTAATCCCATCAGACAAGGATTAAGGCGTTCTCGTTCATTGAGAGTCGGAACCACAACACTAACCGCCCCCACCTGATCGGGGGTAGGGGATTTGGCTTCTACGGGAGGACGACGTCCTGGACCTTTCAGCAGGCGTGAAAGCAGGATTAAAGTAGCAGGTATTTGGATCAGTAATAGGATTAGGGCAATTATCATTCTAAGCGGGCATGGGGAGTTATCAGTTATCAGTTATCGGGAGCAGGGGAAGATGGGGCAGCTGGGGGAAATTGTGTAGGGGCTCACTTTCACTACTATCGTTTGAAATGGTGCGTTACGCTGCGCTAACGCACCCTACACCCGCCCCGACTTTACGTAGGACAAATGACAAATGACAAATGACAAATGACAAATGACAAATGACAAATGACAAATGACAAATGACAAATGACAAATGACAAATGACAAATGACAAATGACAAATGACAAATGACAAATGACAAATGACAAATGAC